>PMXT01000191.1 GCA_003170995.1 Actinomycetota bacterium
GTCGAGCTGCACGCCCACTCGGCCTACTCCTTTCTGGACGGGGCCTCGCAGCCCGAGGAGCTGGTCACGCGCGCTGTCGAGCTGGGCTACGAGGCCCTCGCGCTAACCGACCACGACGGGCTCTACGGCTCGCTCGAGTTCGCCCATGCGGCGAAGGCGCTGGGGCTGCGCCCGATCACCGGCTGCGAGCTGACGCTGGAGGGCACGGCCCACTCGGGCCGCACGCACGTGACGGTGCTGGTCGAGAGCCGCCAGGGCTACTCGAACCTCTGCCGCCTGCTCACGCACGCGCACGCGCACACGCGACCGCCCGGAAAGGAGCGGGAGCTGAGGCCGCCGGCTCTCCCCATCCAGGAGCTGATCGAGCGAAACGAAGGCCTCGTCTGCCTGTCGGGCTGCGCTCGGCACGGGCTGGCCGTGCGCGAGCCGAACGCCATTCGCGAGCTGGCCCGCGCCTTCGGGCCCGGCCGCGTCGGCGGCCGCGGGCGCTTCTTCGTCGAGCTGCAGCGCCCCTACGAACGCGGCGACGAGCGCCGAAACGCCGCCCTGCGTGAGCTCGCCGCCGATCTCGGTCTCGAGACGGTGGCAACCGGCGACGTGCACGCCCACTGCCGCCGCCGCACACTGCTGCAGGACGTGCTCGTCGCCATCCGCGAGCGCTCCTCGCTCGAGGCCTGCGAGAGCGCCCGGCGCGGAAACCACGAGAGCGTCCTTCTCTCTCCCGGCGAGATGGCGGCGCGCTTCCCGGACGACAGGGATGCAGTCGCGCGCGCGGGCGAGCTGGCAGCCAGGCTCGAGTTCGACCTGAGCGAGGAGCTCGGCTATCGCTATCCCGACTTCTCCGACGGGGAGCCCGCCATCCGCCGCCTGGCGGGAATCTGCGAGAGCGCCTTCGTCGAGCGCTACCCGCCCGGAATGCGCCTGCGCCGCCAGGCCCGCGCTCGCTTGGGCGAGGAGTTGGGGTTGATCGAGGAGCTCGGGCTGGCGGGCTTCTTCTGTTTGCACCATGAGGTGCTCGAGCTGGCGCGCGAGGTCGCCGCCTCGGTGCGCGGGGCGGGCTCGCCGCGCAGCGTGCTTCCGCCCGGACGCGGGCGCGGCAGCTCGGTCGGCTCGATCGTCTGCTACCTGACCGGCCTCTCGCACGTCGATCCGGTCGCCGCCAGTCTCTCGCTCGGGCGCTTCCTGAACCGCGAGATGGCCGGCGTGCCCGACATCGATCTCGATTTCCCGCGCGACATCCGCGAGAAGCTGATCGTGCGCATCTGCGAGCACTACGGGCGCGAGCACGCGGCGCTCGTGGCCAGCTTCGCCACCTACCGGACGCGCGGCGCGATCCGCGACGTCGGCAAGGCGCTCGGGCTGCCCTTCGGCGAGCTGGAACGGCTGACGCGCCTGTCGGAGAGCTGGGACGCGCGCCAGGTAGGCGAGGAGCTGAAGCGCCTGCCCGACGCCGAGAGCAAGCTCGGCTCGCGCCGCTGGCGCGTCTTCGCGGCCCTGACCGCCGAGATCGCGCGCCTGCCCCGGCACGTCTCCCAGCACCCGGGCGGCATGGTCATCTCCTCGCGGCCGCTGGTGGAGCTGGTGCCGGTGCTGCCGGCGGCGATGCGCGGCCGCCAGATCTGCCAGTGGGACAAGGACTCCTGTGCCGATGCCGGCTTCCTCAAGATCGACCTGCTGGGGCTGGGCATGCTCTCGGCGGTCGAGTCCTGCGTGGAGGAGATCGCGCGTCTGCACGGAGAGCCGATCGATCTCTCGCGCATCCCGCTCGACGACGCGGCCATCTACGCCGAGATCCAGCGCGCCGACACGGTCGGCACCTTCCAGATCGAGAGCCGGGCGCAGATGCAGAGCCTGCCCCAGACCCTGCCGGCCAACCTCGGCGACCTGACCGTGCAGGTGGCGCTGGTGCGCCCCGGGCCGATCCAGGGCAAGGCCATCCACCCGTATGTCGAGAATCGCCGCCGCCTGCGCGCCGACCCGTCTTTTCAGCCGCCGTTCGACCACCAGCTGCTCGAGGAGCCGCTGCGCGAGACGCTCGGGGTGGTCGTCTTCCAGGATCAGGTGCTGGAGGTGGCGATGGCACTGGCGGGCTTCAGCGTGGGCGAGGCGGAGGGACTGCGCCGGGCGATGAGCCGCAAGCGCAGCGCCGAGGCGCTCGAGGCCTACCGCGAGCGCTTCATCAACGGTTCGGCGGCGAAGGGCGTCAACCCTGAGACGGCGAACAGCGTCTACGACAAGCTGGCCAGCTTCTCGGGCTTCGGCTTTCCCAAGTCGCACGCCGCGGCCTTCGCGCTGCTCGGCTACCAGTCGGCCTGGCTGCGCCACTACTACCCGGCCGAGTATCTGGCCTCGCTGCTCAACGCCCAGCCGATGGGCTTCTACCCGCCGGCGGCGCTGGTGCGGGATGCGCAGCGGCGCGGCCTGACCGTGCTGCCCGTGGACGTGAACGCGAGTGCCGCCACGAGCCGGGTCGAGAACGGGGCGGTGCGGATCGGGCTGCTGCTCGTGCGCGCGCTCGGCGCCGCGGGGGCGAAGGCGCTGGTCGCAGAGCGGGAGCGGGGAGGAGCCTTCGCGGACGTCTGCCAGCTGGCGCAGCGAAGCGGCCTGGATGAGCGCACGTTGACCGCGCTCGTCTCGGCGGGCGCCTGCGACTCGTTCGGCCAGCCGCGGAGAACGCTGCTCTGGCAGCTCGGCCTGGCGCCGCGCGACAGGAGCGTTCCGGGCTCGGCTGGGAAGGAACGGCAGCTCGCCCTGCCCCTGCCTCCGACCGTGGCCACACCGTCCCTGCCTGAGCAGTCGGTCTGGGAGCGGCTGCTCGCCGACTACCGCTCGACCGGCCTTTCGACCGCCGTCCACCCGCTCGCCCTGCTCCGCCCCGAGCTACCGCCCGGCACCCTCTCCTCGACCGATCTCCCCGGTGCTCGCTCCGGCTCGCGCGTGGCTGTCGCCGGGCTGGTCGTCGCGCGCCAGCGCCCGCCCACGGCGAACGGCGTCACCTTCCTCCTGCTCGAGGACGAGCACGGCCAGCTGAACGTGATCGTGATGCCGCTCCTGTATGCCCGCAACCGCGCCCTCGTCCGCGGCGAGCCGATCCTGCTCGCGTGTGGCCACCTGCAGCGCTCCGGCGGCACGATCAACATCATCGCCGAGGAGCTACAGAGCCTGGTTCCGCTCGCTCGCAAGCTCTCATCGGACGCCGACATCCACGGCTCGCTGCCAGGGATTCATAGCTTCCACTAAACGGACGAGAATCTGGCGATTTCGTCCGCGGGTTCGACTCGATCCCCGCGAGAGGTACGTGCTGTGGACGAAGAGTCGCACTTTCGCCACGGTCCCGACTTGACGATCGCCTCGGCTTCTGAGCGGTGTCTGACACCGGGCCGCCCGCTCGCTGCCGGGGATTCACAGCTTTCACTAGCGACGGAAACGGAGACGTGCTACGTTATTAACGGTTGATAACCACGAAGGAGACTTACAAGTGCCACGTTCGTCTGCAGCCGTAGCGTTTTCCGTCTCCGAGCAAGATCGAAAGCAGCTCGAAAGGATCGTCGAGCGCTACGGCCACGGCAACCGGAGCGAGGCCCTGCGGGTGATGATGGACAGGATCGAGACGAGCGAGCGGGCGGAGCGCCTGCGCAAGCTCCAGGCCTACGGAGCCGCTAAGAGCACCGAGCGGAGTCTCGATCTCGAGGACGTCCAGGCCGTCGTACACCGCGTCCGCGCACGGCGGCAGGGCTCCACCTCGGCGTGAGTCACGCCGTCGTCTTCGACGTCAACGTTCTCGCCGGAGCCGTGGTCGCCGGCCGCTCGGATTTCGAGTCCTGGCCGAGCCCGCCGCCGACGAGCGACAACCCGTTCGCCGACTGCCTGGACATAGCCAACGACGCGCGCGAGTTCTCGCTCTGGCTCTCCGAGCACATCCTCCACAACGTCGTCGACGTCTTGACCGACCCGAACAACGGCTTCGGCTGGGAGATCGAGATGGCCGAGGAGTACGTGGACATTCTCTGGGACATCAACGAGGCCTCCGGCGGCGGCGTTGCCGAGCCGCGCGAGCGAGTGAACGACTGCTCCGACTACGAAGACAACCGAATCCTTGAGCTTGCGCTCGAATGCGACGCCGATCTGATCGTCTCGGACGACGAGCACCTGGTCGTCATGTCTCCCTGGCGCGGTCGACCGATCGTGCGACCGCGGGAGTTCGCCGCCCGCACCGACGCTATGCGGCGTGCCGAGCGACGGCCTCGACGAAAGTGAGCCGGTCGGCGTCATCGGGTTGCGCCAGCGGTGACGGTTCCGGCGCGTGTGTCCTGAAGCTCGTTCGCAATGAGTTCCTTACGGCACCACGTTCCGCCGCCCCCCGCCTTTATCCACCCACCCGCGGTGTCGTGAAACGGTAGCCAGAAAACGCACATTGAATGTGCCAGTTTTGTGTCAAATTGTGACAGGCGACGTCGGCGCCCAAACCGCTTCGCGTACCGGTTGCTCGCCGGCTTCGTGATGTCTTCCGGCAGAGATCCGGAGCGGCCACCCGCCTAGCTACGATGACCTCTCCGGCCAGGAACAAACGAGAGGAGCACTTCGATGGCATCCGAGAGTCTCGATCTCTACCGTTCGGCCGGCCTGAGCGAGGTCGACCCCGACATCGCCGCGTTGCTCGGGCGCGAGCTCGAGCGCCAGCGCGGGACGATCGAGCTGATCGCCTCTGAGAACTTCACCTGGCCGGGCGTGCTTGAGGCGATGGGCTCGACGCCGACCAACAAGTACGCCGAGGGCTATCCGGGCAAGCGCTACTACGGCGGCTGCGAGGTCGTGGACGAGATCGAGCAGCTGGCGATCGACCGCGTCAAGGCGCTGTTCGGCGCCGAGCACGCGAACGTTCAGGCCCACGCGGGAGCGATGACCAACACCGCCGTCTATCTCGCCTGCCTGCAGCCCGGCGACACGATCCTCTCGCTCTCGCTCGCCCACGGCGGCCACCTCTCGCACGGGCTCAAGGTGAACATCTCCGGGAAGCTCTACAAGATCGTCTCCTACGGAGTCAGCCGCGACAACTTCAGGATCGACTTCGACGAGGTGCGGGCTCTAGCGCTCGAGCACAAGCCCAAGCTGATCATCTGCGGCGGCTCGGCCTACCCGCGCATCATGGAGGCCGACAAGTTCCGCGAGATCGCCGACGAGGTCGGAGCACTTCTACTCTGCGACATGGCCCACTTCGCCGGGCTGGTCGCCGCCGGCCTGCACCCCAACCCGGTGCCCCACTGCGACTTCGTCACCTCGACCACGCACAAGACCCTCGCCGGGCCGCGCGCCGGCTTCATCCTCTGCAAGGCCGAGCACGCCCAGGCGGTCGACCGCGGCATCTTCCCGGGCCTGCAGGGCGGGCCGCTCCTGCACACAATCGCGGCCAAGGCGACCTGCTTCAAGCTTGCCGCCAGTGAGCCCTTCAAGGTCTACCAGCGCCAGGTTCGCGCCAATGCTGACCGGCTCGCGGCGGATTTGCTCGCAAGCGGGCTCGACATCATCACCGGCGGCACCGACACGCACCTGCTGCTCGTCGACCTGCGCTCGACCGAGTGGACGGGCAAGGACGCGGAGGATCGCCTGCACGAGGTGGGCGTGACCGTGAACAAGAATGGGATCCCCTTCGACGAGCGTCCGCCCACGGTGACCTCGGGCCTGAGACTGGGATCGCCCGCAGTCACGATGCGCGGCTTCGACGACGAGGACATGGCCGAGGTGGCCACGATCATCGCCGGCGCTCTGCGTGAGGACGCCGATCTCGGAGCTCTCCGTGCCCGCTCCGCCGCCCTCTGCGAGAAGCGTCCGCTCTACCCGGGCTTCCGCGGCTACTGCTCGTACGAGTGTTAAAACTCGAATCAGAATGACGACAGCGTGCTTCTTTTTAATTCGAGTTCCGAGGTCGTAGTACCGTGACCGGGCGATGACCTTGGCGCCCTCGTTCCTCGCCGCCATTCAGATGCCCCGCGAGGTCATCTTCGGCTTCGCGCTTGCGCTCGTGCTCGTGCTTGCGCTCACACCGGCGATCGGCTCGCTGGCGAGGCGGATCGGCGCCGTGGATGAACCCGGCGAGAGGCGCCTGAACGAGCTGCCGATTCCGAGACTGGGGGGAATCGCTCTCTTCTTCGCCATCTTCGTGCCCGCGCTTGTCTTCCTCGACCTTTCGAGACCTCTACGGGCGATCCTGATCGGCGCGGGGATAGCGACCGTGGTCGGCGCGATCGACGATGTTCGCAGCCTCGTCTGGTGGCAGAAGCTGAGCGGTCAGGCGCTCGCCGCCGGGGTGACGGCCGGGCTTGGCGTCTACGTTGACCGCTTCACCTTCCCCGTGATCGGCGTCGGAGCGCTACCGAAGTGGATCGGGATCGCGCTCACCATCCTCTGGATCGTGGCGATCATGAACATGGTCAACTTCCTCGATGGGCTGGACGGGCTCGCCGCCGGGGTTTGCGCCATCTCGGCCGTCACCTTCTGCTTGATCGCGCTCTCGCTCGACCGCGCCCAACCGGCGATCCTGTCGGCGATCGTGTTCGGGGCGGCGCTCGGCTTCCTGCGCCACAACTTCTATCCGGCGCGGATCTTCATGGGCGACTCGGGGGCGCTTCTGCTCGGCTTCGTGCTGGCGGCGATTTCGATCGAGGGACTGCTCAAGACGGCCGCGGCCGTCGCTCTCGCCTTTCCCTTGCTCGTGCTGGCGATACCCATCCTCGACACCTCGTTTGTCGTGGCCAAGCGGATCAAGCACGGCAAGCCGATCTACTCCGCCGATCGCTTCCACCTCCATCACCGCTTTCTCGACCGCGGCTTCAGCCAGCGCCAGGCAGTGCTGACGATGTATCTGTGGTGCTCGACGCTGGCCGGGGCGGCACTCGCGACGCGCTTTCTCGCTCCGCATGCGCACGGCCACTGGCAGCTCTGGCAGACCCTCGCCGATGGCGTAATCGGACTCTCGGTACTGGCGGCCTCGGCCTACATCGTCTACGAGCTCGAGATCGTCAAGGTCTCGAGCCCGCGCAGCTGGCATCGAAGGCGGGCGCTGGAGCGGGAACGCCGCTCAGCCTGAGACTCGGGCGGCGCGCGCGGAAGTCCGCTGCCCGGGGCCGAATCGCAGCTCCCGAGCGGGTTTTCGCGCTCCGCTTATCGGTTCGAACCCGTGATGAGCTCTGATATCCTCGGCGCCGGCATGGAGCGTTCGCCGCGCCCGTCGTTTGAGCCCGCGGGGGCCGGTGGACTCCTTGTTGCGACGACCGTGGTGCTGGCGGCTATCGGCGCGCTTGTTGGCTGGGCGCTGGGCAGTGCCGGGGTTGGAGCGGCGGTCGGAACGGCCGCAGGCATTCCCGCGGGCATATTCGCTGTCTACCGACGTTACCGGGAGTACTTCAACTGAGCCCACGAGCGCCAAGCAAGGTCACAGCCCCGCGCCCGCTGCCGAGCCGCAAGCTGCCCGCGCTCGCTGCGGCGCTTGTGCTCGTCCTGGCCTTGCCCTTTTTCCTGATCGCCGACTGGCCGATCGTTGCCTGGGCGCTGGCGGCTGCTCTCTGGGCCGGAGTGGAGGCCCTCAATCTCATCGCGGCTCGATTTTCTTCTCGACAGGCTAGCCTCCGAGCTGCCGGCCTGGCCGGTTTTTTGCGCATGTTTCGCCTGTTTGTGATCGCGCTCGTGCTGGCGGTGGTGGTCAAGGCGAACCGTGACCTCGTACTGCCGCTGATCGCCGTCTTCGCGCTTGCTTACACCTTCGAGCTCGGCGTCTCGCTCGTCTCCTACTTCGGGAACGAGCCGCTGTGAAGAAAGCCCGGCCGATCCTTATTGCGCTCGGGCTCGTCCTGATCGCGGCGATCTTTGCGCTGACGACGCACAAGCCGCAGTCGTTCAGGCCCGACGAGGAGTTCGCTCTCAAGACCTGGGTCCCGATCCATCTCGGTCCGCTCGATCTCTCGATCAACAAGGCGGTTGTCTACCTGGCGCTGGGCTCGCTCGTGACGATCTTTCTCGGCATCTTCCTGATGCGCAGCCGGCTTGCGCTGTTGCCGGGCAAGCGCCAGACGATCGGCGAGGCGGTCTACGAGCTGACGCAGACCCAGATCGCCGAGCAGGGGCTGCCGACCAAGGCGATCGGCACCTGGTTCCCGTACGTCGCTTCGCTCTTCCTCTTCATCTTCACGCTCAACATGGTCGGCTTCATTCCCTTGCCGCTCAGCGACCAGAGGTTCCACGTGGGCGGGGTCGCGCTGCCGACCTGGGGCATTTACGCGGTCACCTCGCAGCTCTCGGTTACGCTCGTGCTGGCGCTGATGAGCGTCATCTTCACGCACATCGAGGGCTTTCGCTGGAACGGCCCCAAGTACGTGAAGAGCTTCATCCCGGCCGGAGTTCCCAAACCAATGGTGCCCGTGATGGCCGTGCTCGAGACAATCTCTCACATCTTTCGCGTCATCAGCCTGAGCGTCCGTCTCTACGCCAACATGCTGGCCGGGCACATGTTGATTCTGATCTCGATCGGGCTGCTCTTCATTCTCGGCGGCGCCACGGCCTACATCGTCGCCCCGTTCTCGCTCGCGATCGGGATCGCCTTCTACATCTTCGAGGTCGGGATTGTGGTCACAATCCAGGCCTTCATCTTCTCCATCCTCACCGCCATCTACATCGGCTCGGCGATCGAGCCGTCCCACTAAGGAGGAACCAGTGCTTGCAATGGTCTTAGCTGCAACTTCAGGCTCTGTCGTCAAGGCCGCGCAGGCGCTCGGCTTCGGTCTCGGCATGGGCCTGGGCTCGCTCGGCGCCGGTGTCGGCATCGGCGTCGTCTTCGGCTCGATGATCCAGTCGGTCGCCCGTCAGCCCGAGCTGCGCGGCGAGCTGCAGGGAATCATGTGGCTCGGCTTCGCGCTTACCGAGGCCGTCGTCTTCTACGGCCTGATCGGCGGCTTCCTGGGCTTCGTCCTCGTCAAGTGATGACGCAGCTGGCTCCGATACTGGCAAGCTCGAGCCCGCTGACGAACGTCATCCCGGGGCTGATGATCTGGACGGTCGTCTTCTTCCTGATTACGTTCTGGGTTCTCAAGCGCTTCGCCTTCGCGCAGATCCAGAAGATGATCGACGAGCGCCGTGAGCAGATCGCTCGCTCGATCAAGCAGGCCGAGCAGGCCCGTGACGAGGCCACCAAGCTGCTCGAGGAGCACCGGCAGATGCTGGTCGAGGCCCGTGCCCAGGCCGAGCAGATCCTCGAGGACGCGCGCAAGGTGGCAGAGTCACAGCGAGAGCGGACGCGCAGCGAGCTCGACGCCGATCGCGCCCGCCGCCTGGCCGAGACCGAGCGCCAGATCTCGGCCGAGACCAGTCGCGTACTCGACCAGATCAAGAATGAGATCGCCGAGCTGACGTTGATCACCACCGCCAAGGTGACCGGCAAGCTGCTCACCGGCGACGATCAGCGCCGGCTGATCGACAGCGCCGTCGAGGAGCTCGACTTCTCGGCTCTGGAAGAGAGTCGGAACTAGTGACTGTCGCTGTGAACAGCAGTCGTAACGGCGGAGACCGCTAGTGGGAATCGCCGAGCGAAAGTACGCGCAGGCTCTATACGACGCCGCGCTCGACAAGGAGTGTCTGGCCGAAGTCGGCGAAGGCCTGGACGACTTCCTCGAGGCCGAGCGCAAGGTGCCCGAGCTGGCAACGGTGCTCGCGAATCCAGAGCTCGACTCGGCCTCCAAGGTCGCGCTGCTCGACGATCTGCTCGCGGGCGATCAGCCGCTGGTGCGCAACTTCCTGCGGCTGCTGGCCGAGAAGGAGCGGATCTCGGCCGTTGAGGAGATCGTGCGTGAGTTCGAGTCGCTCGTGGCGGCCGGCGAGAAGCGCCTGCGCGTGGCCCTGACGACGGCGCAGGAGCTGAGCGAGGAGGAGGCGCGCTCACTGGTGTCCAAGATCGAAGCCGCGACTGGACGTCCCGTCGAGGCGCGCCGTCACGTCGACCCGTCGCTACTCGGCGGCCTGATGATTCAGGCGGGCTCGCTCCGCTTGGACGCCAGCGTTCGCGGTCGCATCGAAAAACTTCGTACCGAGCTTGTCGAGACAAGGAGCTGAGGAAAGCCGTGAAGCTGCGTCCTGAAGAGATCACCAAAATCCTCAGGCAGAGGATCGAGCAGTTCGAGATCGAGACCGATCTCTCCGAGACCGGCACCGTGCTGCAGGTTGCGGATGGTATCGCGCGTGTGCACGGCCTGGAAAATTGCGTTGCGCTCGAGATGCTGGAGTTCGAGTTTGGGGTTATTGGTCTCGCCTTCAACCTCGAAGAGGACAACGTCGGCGTGGCGCTCATCGGCGAGTGGCAGAAGCTCTCCGAGGGCACGAGCGTGCGCCGGACGGGCCGCGTCGCCAGCGTCCAAGTCGGCGACGAGCTGCTCGGGCGCGTCGTCGATCCACTCGGTAGTCCGCTCGACGGAGCGGGTCCGATCACCGCGGACGAGCGCCGTCCGCTGGAGCTGAAGGCGCCCGGCGTGATCGCACGCCAGCCGGTCAAGGAACCGCTGCAAACGGGGATCAAGGCGGTCGACGCGATGATCCCGATCGG
>PMXT01000043.1:0-1336 GCA_003170995.1 Actinomycetota bacterium
CTCGCCGTTGCGCCGGAGATGTCGGTGCAGCTCGCTCCGGAGCTATTACAACGTCGCCACTGGTAGGTGTAGGAGGTCGGCGAGTTGGTCCAGGAGCCGTTGGAGACCGTGAGCGTCTGGTCCTGAGTGGCCGTGCCGGAGATGGTCGGAAGGGCGGTGTTTACGGGCGGCAGGCCGAAGATGGCGTCCGTCTGGATCGAGGTCGCAGCGGTTGAGCCGTAAGCGTTCGAGGCCGTGACGACGAAGCGGATGGTGTGAGCGGCGTCGGCGTAGACGAGCGTGTAGGAGCTCGCCGTTGCGCCGGAGATGTCGGTGCAGCTCGCTCCGGAGCTATTGCAACGTCGCCACTGGTATCCGTAAGAGGTCGGTAAGTGGCTCCAGGTGCCCTTGGAGGTGGTGAGCGTCTGGCCCTGCGTGGTCGTGCCTGAGATGGGGGGCAGGATGATAGGCGGCGAGATGTTTGTAGGCTTGCTCGCGGTTGAGGTCGGGCCACCGCTCCTCGCCTTGGCCACCTTGAAGGAGAGCTGCTTGCTGCCTCCGTCGGCGGAGAGCTTGAGCCGGTAGCTACCGACCTTGACCGGCTTTCCGGAGAAAACTTTCTTGACGGTCATCGATTTGGAGCCCGTGAAGGTCTCCTTCTTCTTGATGCTCTTGACCGTCTGCCACTTCGACCCTTTCTTGAAAGTGAGCAGGTAGCTAAAGCTCTTGCTCGGAGCCGAAAAGCTGTAGATGAGCTCGACCGAGCCTGCCTGGGAGCTCGTGAAACTCTTCTTGGTCAGATGGGCCGAGATCTTGGCGCCCGAGGCAGTGGCGGTTGTCAGGTAACTACGCGAGGCGGCGGCGGCAGCGCCGACCAACAGCAGAACGAGTAGACAGCTCGAGAGAAAACAGGCGACGCGAAGGTGGGCGCGATGACGGGGGTTCACTCCGCGAAACAGCGCCAAGACGCAGATGGTCAGGTTACTCAGGATGCGGAATAGAGCTGCAGGAGTGAGTCGCCGCACGGCCGTCTTATCGGTCAGCCGTACTCAGGACTTGAGATGAAGTCGTTCGGGCCGGGATGGGATAGCACGGTCGCCGGGGTAGTCCGGCGCTGAGCACGAAGACAACCGAGACAGGCGTCAGCTCCACTCAGATCAGGCCTCGGCATGAGAGTGGGTCTGTCCAACCGCTCGAGCGCAGGGCGCCGGCAAGGCGTGTGATACCTTCGGCGCATGTCCACAACGCCGGCGCAGAAGTCCGCTGTGAGAGTGGGCTGGAGAGGCGTCATCGAGGAGTACCGGCACTACCTTCCGGTGAGCGATCAAACACCGGTCGTGACGATGCTCGAGGGCGG
>PMXT01000043.1:1367-7888 GCA_003170995.1 Actinomycetota bacterium
ACCGCGGCATGACGATGGCCATCTCCAAGGCCCTGGAGAAGAAGGCCCCGGCAGTCGTCTGCGCTTCCACCGGCAACACCTCCGCCTCGGCGGCGGCCTACGCCGGTCGCGCCGGCTTGCAGTGCGCCGTGCTTGTGCCGCAGGGAAAGATCGCGCTCGGCAAGATGGCTCAGGCGCTTGCCTATGGCGCTCGTGTGCTCGAGATCCGCGGCAATTTCGACCAGGCGCTCGAGATCGTGCGGGCGCTGGGCGAGAAGGCGGGGCTCGAGGTGGTCAACTCGATCAATCCCTTCCGCATCGAGGGGCAGAAGACGGGCGCCTTCGAGATCGTGGACGTGCTCGGCGACGCGCCCGATATCCACTGCATTCCGGTCGGGAACGCCGGCAACATCACCGCCTACTGGAAGGGCTACCGCGAGTACCTCGATGCGGGAATGTCGACCCATACGCCGCGCATGTTCGGTTTTCAAGCTGAAGGGTCGGCTCCGCTCGTGCACGGCCATCCGATCGAGAACCCGTCGACGATCGCCACAGCGATCCGCATCGGCAATCCGGCCCTCTGGAAGGGTGCCGAGGCGGCGATCAGCGAGTCGAACGGCGCCGTCAACACCGTCACCGACGAGGAGATCCTCGCCGCCCAGGCGCTGCTGGCCACAACCGAGGGCGTCTACTGCGAGCCGGCCTCGGCCGCGTCGGTCGCGGGGCTGCTCAAAGTGGGGGTGCCCGCAGACTCGACCGTCGTCTGCATCCTCACCGGGCACGGGCTCAAGGACCCGGACGTCACCATCAATGCGGTACCGAAGCCCGACCTCGTTGACGCGAACTACGCCGCCGTCTGCCGGGCACTCGAGCTTTGAGGGCTCGTTTCTAGACGGAGCGCTCCACCGTCTGGCCGCGCCCGGTGGAGTAGTGCTGTGTTGGCACGAAGCTGGCACATCTCGTGCGCTTTTCGTCGCTACTTTGTTCCGACCCCGCGGGTGGGTGGCTTGGTGGCGGGCGGAGAAAAGAATTGCCCCGAAGCCCTCCGTCGCATCCGCGCTCGGTCGCCCCTGATACTGCTTCGCTCTCCGGCTCGGCCGACGGACTTGACGAGAAGCGGACATATTGATAGAAATCGATACATCGATAACGGTCGATACATCGATAACGGTCGATACATCGATAACGGTCGATACGATCGAGTAACAAAAAGGGGAGGGAAAACGTGACCGAGACCGCCACGTCGACAGCCATCTCCGGCTGTGCTGCACTCGCCGCGCCAGCGCTCTCAAATAAGGAGGCCGAAGTCACGGCCAGACTCTTCGCAGCACTCGCGGATCCGGCACGGGTGAAGATCGTCAACCTGTTGGCGACGAGCCGTGAACCGGTCTGCGTCTGCAATCTGACGACACCTCTTGGCCTCGCGCAGCCGACCGTGAGCCACCACATGAAGAAGCTCGTCGAGGCCGGGTTGCTCGAGCGGGAGCAGCGAGGCAAATGGGCCTTCTTCTCTCTCAACCACGAGGCCGTGAGCAAGCTCTCCGGCCTGATCGATCTTGAAGGAGGAAGCTAGTGACAACTTCTGCGGAGGAGCTGCGCGATGAGGTACGTCGTCGCTACGCCGAGGCTGCCCGCGCCGTAACCGAGAGCGGCGAAAAAGCTTGTTGTGACGGTGAGAAGGCTGTCAGCGACGCCTTTGGCGCGTCGAGCTACAGCAGCGGCGAGCGGGACGAGCTTCCGGATACGGCCACTCTGGCCTCGCTTGGCTGTGGCAATCCGATCGCGGTGGCCGATCTACGCGAGGGCGAGACGGTGCTCGATCTCGGCTCCGGCGGCGGCATCGACGTGATCCTCTCGGCCAGGCGAGTCGGAGGTAGCGGGCGTGCCTTCGGGCTCGACATGACCGATGAGATGCTGGCGCTGGCCCAGCACAACGCCGGCGAGGCCGGTGTGCGCAATGCGATCTTCCTGAAGGGCGTGATCGAGCAGGTACCGCTGCCGGCGGAGTCGGTCGACGTCGTCATCTCGAACTGTGTGATCAACCTCTCGATCGATAAGCCCGCGGTACTGGTCGAGATGGTGCGCGTGCTCAAACCGGGTGGACGGATCGGAATCTCCGACGTCGTCGCCGAGGATCGCCTCTCGCCGGTAGAAAGAGCAGAGCGCGGTAGTTACTCGGGCTGTATCGCCGGTGCGCTTTCCCGCAGCGAGTACGAACAGGGCCTCGCCGCGGCGGGATTCGAGCAGATCACGATCGAGTTCACGCACGAGGTAGAAGACGGCATGCACGCCGCGATCGTCAAGGCGGTCAAGCCCGTGGGCGCGAAGTTGATAGCGAGCCCGCTTCCTGTGGCCGGGAAACGGTCGCGGGGGAAGTGCTGCGGGTGAACGTCCTCTTCGTCTGCATTCAGAACGCGGGCCGCTCGCAGATGGCCGAGGCACTCTTCCGTCTCGCTGCATCCGGTCGCCACGAGGCGCGCTCGGCAGGCTCCAGTCCGGCCGCGAGCGTTCATCCCGAGGTGGTCGAAGTAATGCGCGAGCTAGGCGTCGATCTCTCCGAGCGTGTTCCCCACAGGCTCGAACTTGCCGATACCGAGTGGGCTGACGTCGTCGTGACCATGGGCTGCGGCGATGCCTGTCCGGTCATCCTCGGTAAGCACTACCTCGACTGGGAGCTCGAGGACCCAGCCGGTAAGGACGTGGGCGAGGTTCGCACGCTCAGGGACGAGATCGCGGTCCGTGTCGAGCAGCTGCTCGGCGAACTAGTAGACGACGGAGAGAAGTGATGGGCGGAAGCGGGACCGCCTCCGCCGCGTCGGCTGCCGGTGAAACGGCCGTGCTGCGGAAACTGTCGACGCTCGATCGCTTTCTACCGCTGTGGATCGGCGTCGCAATGGCCGCCGGGCTCGGCCTCGGCTCGCTTCTGCCGAGCCTGAACGACTGGCTCGACAAACTGCAGGTGGGCACCGTCTCGCTGCCGATCGCTGCCGGGTTGCTCCTGATGATGTACCCGGTGCTGGCGAAGGTGCGCTACGAAGATCTCGGAAAGATGCGCGACGACGGAGTCAGCGATCGGCGCTTCTTCGGCGTGTCGCTCTTTCTCTCCTGGGTCGTTGGGCCGCTGTTCATGTTCGCGCTCGCCTGGCTATTGCTCGCCGATCAGCCCGCGTATCGAACTGGCGTGATCATCGTCGGCTTGGCGCGCTGTATAGCGATGGTGCTGGTCTGGAACGACATCGCCCGCGGCGACCGCGAGCGAGCCGCTGTGCTCGTCGTCTTCAACGCGCTCTTCCAGGTCGTCGCCTACTCGCTGCTCGGCTACTTCTACTTGACCGTGCTACCAGGCTGGCTCGGCTTCGACACGCAGGGCTTCCAGCCCGGTATCTGGGAAATCGCCCGCACAGTGCTGATCTTCCTCGGCATCCCGCTCGCGGCCGGCTTCCTCACTCGCCGAATCGGCCTCAAGCGCCGCGGCCGCGACTGGTACGAGCACCGCTTCATCCCGCGCATCGCGCCGATCACCCTCTACGGCTTGCTCTTCACGATCGTCCTTCTGTTCGCCATCCAGGGCGACAAGATCACATCGCAACCGCTGGACGTGGCGAGGATCGCCCTGCCGCTTCTGGTCTACTTCGCTGTGATGTGGATTGCCGGCTTCGCCGTCGGGCGGCTGCTGCGGATGCCCTATGCACAAACGACCAGTCTCGCCTTCACGGTCGCCTCGAACGACTTCGAGCTGGCGATCGCCGTCGCCGTCGGCGTCTTCGGCGCCACCTCGGGACAGGCACTTGCCGGAGTGGTCGGGCCGCTGATCGAGGTGCCCGTGCTCGTCGGGCTCGTCTACGTCGCGCTCTGGTTGGCACGAAGGCTCGAGTGGGCGCAGCCGCGGACAGTTGAGGAAACGATTGCGGAACAGCTCGCCACCTGATTTCGGTGCTCCGCCTAGGCGACGCTTGTGAACATTTGCATGAATAGACTGAGGCCAAGCTGAGGTTGGCAGGCGGGCCGCTTCGCCCGTGGATCTCGCGGATGCCTCCGGGCATTCGTGAGATCCGCTCGGCGGTCTTTGGCAGCTAACGACGCGAGAAGGAGCGGAGGTGACGGTGGAGGCTGGAGGTATTGGCACGTTCGTTTCGGGTTTCCCCGCGGACTTCGGTTGGGGAACGGCGACCTCGGCTTACCAGATCGAAGGCGCAGTCGACGAAGGCGGGCGCGGACAATCGATCTGGGACATCTTCAGCCACGAGTCCGGGCGCATCGAGCGCGGCGAGAACGCCGACATCAGCTGCGATCACTATCACCACTGGCAGGAAGATCTCGACCTCATGGCCGAACTCGGCCTGAGTGTCTATCGCTTCTCGATTGCCTGGCCCAGAGTCATGCCCGACGGCAAAGGACCGTTGAACGAGGAGGGCGTCGGCTTTTACTCGGGGCTGATCGACGGCCTGCTCGAGCGCGGAATCACGCCGTTTCCGACTCTCTACCATTGGGATCTTCCGCAGGCGCTGGAGGAAGAAGGCGGCTGGATGAACAGGGATACCAGCCAGCGCTTCGCCGAGTACGCGGCCGCGATGTTTGAGCGCTTCGGTGATCGTGTCGACCTCTGGCTAACGCACAACGAGCCCTGGGTGGCGGCCTTCGTGGCCTACGTTGCTGGAGAGCATGCACCGGGCGGGTGCGAAGACTGGCCGCTGGCCTTGCGCGTCTCGCACCACCTGCTGCTCTCGCACGGTCTTGCCGTTCAAGCCCTCCGCGCCAGTCGTGCCGCCTCCGCCAAGATCGGATTTGCGCCCAACCTGCAACCCGTTCATCCATTGACGGGCAGTCCGGAAGATGCTGAAGCGGCGCGCATCTGGGACGGCTTCCAGAACCGCTGGTTCCTCGACCCGGTGTTCAAGGGCAGCTATCCCGAGGACATGCTGGCCGAGTACGAGCGCTTCGGCGTCGAAGAGGCAATCGAAGACGGCGATTTGGCGGTGATCTCGAGTCCAGTCGATCTTCTCGGCGTCAACTTCTACCAGCAAGCGACGGTCAAGCACGATCCGGATTCCGTCTTTCTAGGCGTGGCAGGCGTTCCAACTCGACCGCCCCTGACGGATATGGGCTGGGCCGTCACCCCCGAGGCGCTGCATGAGTTGCTGCTTCGCCTCAAGCGCGACTACGGCGACTTCGACATCTACATCACCGAGAACGGCGCCGCCTATCCGGACGAGTGGGACGGAGGCGATATCGTCGAGGATCCCAAGCGCGTCGATTTCATCTCGCGCCATCTCGAGTCACTGTCTCAGGCGATCGCCGACGGTGTCAACGTCAAGGGCTACTGCGTCTGGGCGCTGCTGGACAACTTCGAGTGGGCCAAGGGCTACGACAAGCGCTTCGGCCTCTACTACGTCGACTATCCGACTCAGCGGCGGATACCCAAGCGCAGCGCGCTTTGGTACCGCGACCAGATCGCTGCGTCTCGCCTAGCGACGCCGCAGGAAGATGAGTAGGCCGAGCACGCCGACGCCTGCCAGAACCACGCGGTTCAGATCGAACGTTGGCTTCCACTCGACCTGACCGTCCCGGATCACGACCAGGCCCACCGGCCTGGCGCTGTTGCAGCTACAACCGCGCCCTTTCCCGCTCTCCTCAGCGTCTTCCTGACGCCCGCAACGGCGGACGGCGGCAACCGGAATGACCGTCACCCCGTCCAGTTCGACCGGCTCGCCGTACACGCGTTTCGCGGTCGCCTGGTCGCGCACCGCGCGGGCGACTCGTTTGGACTCGCGCGCCGCGCTTTCGTCTCTTGATCGGTCTGGCATCGCGTCTCTCCTCTGCTCGGAATTGCTACTGGACTGGACGGTCGCCTGTCACCACCGCCAGATCACGGCTCGACCAGACCACGCGCGCCTCGAGGCCGGCCTCGGCCATCCAGGCCAGCTGATCGTCGAGCTGGTCGGGGCGATCGAAAGGCTGCGAGACGGGCGTCGCAGCTCGCTCCGGATCATTCGTAACGACGACATCGGCGAAAACGAAGCGCCCGCCGGGCCTGAGCGCTTTGGTGATCCTCTGGAAGAGAAGCCGCTTGTCGGTGCTTTCGAGATGGTGGATAGCCAGCGCCGAGACAACTAGATCGAAGGGCCCAGCAGGGAGATGATCCTCGAGCCGCCGCACGACGATCTGCTCTACGCGATCCTCGGCGAGAGACTTGCGCGCCGCCTCGAGCATCTCGGCCGACGAGTCGACGAGCACGACGCGGGCGTTCAGGTGCCTCTCGAGCACGCGCCGTGCCGTCTCGCCTGTGCCCGCGCCGAGGTCGAGGATTCTCGTCGCGGTGAGCGCTTCCGTCGAATCGGCGACGGCATCTTCGAGCTCGTCGTACTCCGGCACCTTGAGGCGAACGTACTCCGGATAGATATCCGGCTGGAAATGATTCTGGGTCAAGTCCGCTCCCGCTCCGAGTCCCGAAGATATCCGAATCCTGGTCGAAGAAGGTCAAAACTTTGTTTTCCCGACCGTTGTGATGACAATAAAGAGACGGCAGGCTCAACGCGAAGGAG
>PMXT01000114.1 GCA_003170995.1 Actinomycetota bacterium
ACGCCCGCCTCGGCGAAGCGGCCCTGCCAGTAGGGCTCGCGGGCGATGAAGACCGGCATGCAGTTCACCATCGCACAGCCCGCGTTCAGGATCAGCTCGGTGTACCACTTGACCGCTTCCTCCGAGCCGACCGGTAGGTAGTTGACGACTACGTCGGCGCCGGTCTCCTTGAGGATCCCGACGACGTCGTCGGTTGGGCCGGGCGCCTTCTCGACGATCTCGGAGAGATACTTGCCGAGTCCGTCGTGGGTCATCCCGCGCGAGACCTTGATGCCCGTCTTGGGAACGTCGCAGAACTTGATCGTGTTGTTGGGGTGAGCCCACATCGCCTCGGAGAGATCCTTGCCAACTTTGCCCTTGACGACGTCGAAGGCTGCGACGAACTCGATGTCGCTGATGTGGTAGCCGCCGAGATCGACATGCATCAGACCGGGGACGAAGTCGCCCGGGTCGGCATTCTTGTAGTACTCGACGCCTTGCAGGAACGAGTTCGCACAGTTCCCGACGCCGATTATTGCGACACGAAGCTTGCCGTTCGCGGAACGTGGAGATGAAGCCATTACTTTCCTCCTTGGAGCAGTTGCGAGCGAATGAAGAACGCCCGCAAGATGACTGTGTACCAAGCCAGTGCCGACAGTACTCCAATCGCCCAGGGGAGCACTCCCCAGGGCGCAAGCACGAGACCGGCCGTGATCACTACTACGCGCGTGGCGCGATCCCCTAGCCCCACGTCGCCGCGCAATCCGAGCATCTCGGCGCGTGCGCGCGTGTAGCTGACGAGGAAGGAGCCGGCAATCGCCGCGATCGTCAGTCCCACCGAGAAGAGCGCATGGCCGCGCGCGAAGACGAGAGCGATTGCGCCGAGCATGAACGCCTCACTGATGCGATCGGTCGTCGAATCGACGAAGGCGCCGAACGGCGTCACCTTTCCGCTGGCGCGAGCGAGCGCGCCGTCGAGAATATCGAGCAGCGAACCGGCAACGAAAAGCGCGGCGGCTGCCCAGAAGAAGGCGAGCTCATGGCGGTAGCTGAAGAAGGCGAAGACGGAACTTCCGATGCACAGCGATACGCCGGTCGCGGTGAGAGCATTGGGGGTGATGCGAGTACGCGTGAGTCCGCCCATCGCTCGGGTGGCGAATCGGCGCACATCGTCCAGGAAGCCTTGCCTGATCGTTTCCGCCTTCGAGCCTACTAATCGCATAACTGCTATGAGCATAGCGGCTTTGCGATCAGAACGTTGCGGTTCCTCCTGCTGTTAGTTCTCACTTCGAGCGTCGGGCCAAACGGCTCGAACGGTTAGCCTCGAGTGACGACTGCTTCTGTCCGCGTCGATCTGCTACGCCGCCAGAAGCGAAAGCGTTTATCTACGACCGGCGCCGCGGCGAGCGTCACCAGCACGCCGGCGAGGCAATCGAGCCAGAAGTGGTTGCCGGTCGCCATGACCGTGAACCAGACCCACGGTGGCCAGAGGAGCCAAAGCACCTTGGCCCACAGGCGTCGGCAAACGAAGGCCATCGAGATTCCAACGATGAGTGCGTCCGCAGCGTGGAGGCTCGGCATTGCCGCGTAGGGATTGGCGAAGGCACTGACACCTTTGCTCGACGTGGTGAGGCCAGAGAAGAGCGCCTCGATATCGAGGAAGCCGAGGTTGGGGAACATCCGCGGCGGTGCAGTCGGGATGAGCACGAAGCCGACCAGGCCGATGACGTTGGCGAGCATCAGCCAGTTACGGAAACGCGAGAACGACTCGGTTTGCCGGAAATAGACCCAGAGCAGGGCGAATCCGAGGACGACGAACTGCGAAAGCCAATAGGTCGCAGCTGCGAGGTCGACGAGCAGGCGCGAGGAGAGGAGAAGCTTCTGCAGGCTCTGCTCGAAGAGCGCGTTCACGTGATTCTCGAAGGCGATTACGTGGCGTGCGTTCTCCCTCGCCACCGGAGTGACGGCTCCACCGTGATCGGCGATACCCCACGCCAGCCGGTACACGAGGACGAACCCCAGCCAGAGCGAGATCTGAAAGACGAGATCGCGGAGGCCGCGCGGCAGCAGACGCTCTGAAGTCGGGTGCGTGGCGGCGGCTGCGGTGCTGTCCGGCATTGTTCAGGATTCTAAACGCGATCGCGGGCGTGTAAACCGTTGACCTGGGCCGCAGCAGCGGCGAGTCAGGACGTCTCTCGCTTCATTGTAGTTGCGCAGCACCGAAAAACTCGTCTCGATTAGCCGAAAAGGTTGGGACGTGTAGTTCGATCCTAAAGATGAAGACCTCCCTAAAAGATAGAGGTCTTCAGACCGAATTCGTCGCGTGTCGCCTCTCTTTGAGACGGAACGGCGGATCGAGCAGAGCGCCCCGCGGGCGCCCCGGCTGTGAGCGGGCAGTGACTATGCTCGGGGACAGTGCCGCTGGTTGCGCTCGTTCTCGTCACCGTTGTCTGGGGCGTCACTTTCGTCCAAGTAAAGGACGCGGTGGCCATCTATCCACTCTTCGCCTTCCTGGCGCTTCGTTTCGCTATCGGCAGCCTCGCTCTCTTTCCGTTTGCCCTGACGCGCTCGCGGCGAGGTTCGTGGAAGGGAGGCTCGGTGGCCGGAGCTTTGCTCGGTCTTCTGGTCGCAGGCGCCTATGCGTCCCAAACCGCGGGCCTCGTTCACACGACTGTCTCGGGCGCTGGTTTCGTCACCGGGCTCTACGTGGTGATGACGCCGCTACTCGCTCTCGTTCTACTGCGCCGACGGATCGAGCCCGCAACCTGGCTCGCGGTGGTGCTCGCGGCGCTCGGCTTCGCCATGCTCTCGGGCGTCCCGCAGGGATCGCGCTCGGGCAACGCGCTCGTACTTGTCTCGGCGCTGCTTTGGGCTGCGCAGATCGTGCTGATGGAGCGCTATGCGCCGCGCTTCGATCCGCTGTTCCTCGCGCTCGGTGAGATGGTCACCTGCCTCGTCTGCTTCGTCGCGATCGCGCTGGCGTTAGGAGACCTCAGTGTTCCGCGCGGTTGGGTCGTTTGGGGCGCCCTGCTCGTTACGGGCCTGCTTGCGAGCGCTTTTGCCTTTCTCGTGCAGAGTTGGGCTCAGCAGCGAATGAGTGCGGTTCGCACAGCGATTGTGTTCGCGCTGGAGCCTGTTTTCGCCGCGGTCTTTGGCGTGCTTCTCGCCGGCGATCGGCTGGGATGGCTCGGTTGGGGCGGCTGCGCGGTGATCATGGCTGGGATCGTCCTCGCCGAGCCGGCGGCCGCGCGAGCGCTGCGCGGGCTTGTCTTGCGTGTGTCGGTCACCGAAGCGAAACCGTAGTTACCGGTCGTGCTGGATCGGCTCTTCTCTCGGAGCCGGTTGCGGTCAAAGCGCTCCGAACTGCACTTCTCGGAGTTCTAGGCGCCTCGCGAATCCACCATCCTCTCACGGGGCGGAGCACGGTATCAATAGAAAATGCCCGTAAAGGCGCCATTTCGGTAACGAGTTGACGCGGTCAGGATTCCGCGACCTGACAGAACATCGGGTCGAATGTTGTTGACTGCGCCGGGATAGAGGCGGCGATTCCGGGCTTCACTCTGACTTGGGCGACCGCGGAAAACGTGGGGAAGGATGCACCTGTCAGTCTTTCCCCACGCAATCAACCGGTGGAGCTCCGTCGGTTTCCGCCCGCCTCGACGCAGTATCGCGTTTGCGCGCGCAACCAGCTCGCGGGGAGAGAACGGCTTGAGGACGTAGTCATCTGCCCCGAGCTCGAACCCGGTGATGCGATCGGGCTCTTCGTCACGCGCGGTCAGCGTCAGGATGGGTGTCTGCGAGCGAGCCCGAATACGGCGACAGACCTCGAAACCGTCGATACCTGGAAGGCCGATGTCGAGCACCACGAGGTCGATTTTCCGGCCTGCCAGCTCGTATAGAGCTTCCTCGCCGGATCGCAGCCAGATGACGGTGAAGCTGTCTCGCTCGAAATAGGTTTGGACGAGGTTCCCGATGCTTGGCTCGTCCTCGATGAGGAGAACTGCGCGTGGCGCTCGGCGGGTGGAGGGGCTGGATGCGGGTGGAGGGACGGCCGCGGGCACGCTCTACTTCTTTCTGCCGCCTGATTTCTTACCGGAAGCCCATATCTGGCCGATCGCCCCTTCGCCGTTGCGGATCGTCGTCGCTCTCATCCCCGCTGCGAGCGCTGTTGTGTCGGCCGCCTTTTTGTTGACCTGCACTTGCGTAGTGCTGTCGATTTGCATCGAAACGGTCGTGCCGTCGCTCTCGTACAGCGTCAGTGAGGTGTCGTCGACGCTGTCGATGACCCCGGTACCGGCGCGGCTGTCGAGCAACTCGCCGTCTATCTGGGAAACCACCTCGGCGAGCACGAAGCCGGTTGACAGAAGCGATTTGATCTTGGTTTCGGATCTATCGTGTGACCCCTTGGCGGCGTACAGCCACGAGGCGGCCGCGCTCCCGTTTCTCATTACCGTCGCACGCACGCATGCCTGGCCGCACGCGTTTCGCCGCATTCTTTCGACCATCGATCCCGATCTGCGTGGCTGACGAAAGCTTGACCTGGGCAACCTCTCCATCGCGTTCGGTCAACGTCAATAGGCGCTTTCGCATCTTCCGTACAACACCACGGTCAACCCTGTAGTCGTTGACCTTCCCGGCGCCGAGAGTCACGATCTCGGCGCGGACGAGGCCGGTACGCACGAGGGCTTTCACAGCCTGATTTGCGTGTTGGCTGGAGCTCGCGGATGCGCTGGAAGCAGGCGATGAGAAGGCTACGCCGCCGAGTGCCACAACGAGTGCGGTGAGTAGCGCCAGTTGTGCCGGTCGATTTCTCAGCATCGTTATCACCGTATTGGATTGTCGTCAGATACAACCCCAACTTCAAACGCCGAAGGTAATGACGACGTAAATCCTTCGCGCCGGGCGCTTGCGAGCAAGAGCTCGAATCAGAATGACGACCTGTCGACTAGGGAGACGATTCCGCC
>PMXT01000133.1 GCA_003170995.1 Actinomycetota bacterium
CTATAAAGACCGCCCCGTCGCGGCTATCCCAGTAGCTCACTTTCGTCCAACCCGCGGGCGGGCCTCGGGGAAGGCGATCGAGAAGCCTCGCGGTGCCTTGAGAACCGTTGTACGAAGAGAACCGCGATATCGCTTTCTCGGGGCGCCGCGGGCGGTGCGAGCCCGACCGGAGGCATCGCGAGCGCGAGAAACTGCCGTACAACGAGAATCGTTATCTCGCTTTCTCGGGGCGCCGCTGGCGGTGCGAGCCCGGAGAGGACAGTGTTACCAACACGGCCTCGGAGAGGATCGTGCCGCCAGCGGTGTCAGGCGGTTCCGTAGGCCGGTCGCGCCCGGCCTAAAGGAGTCGCCGGCCGAGGACGCGAGATGGAGCTAGGCGGATTCGAACCGGATGTCTTCTCGTCTCTGGCGAGTCGCTGGGCGCGCAGCGCCGGAGGGGATAGTCCTTCGGACAGACCCGGAGAGCGATGTACGGTCAGCGACTCGAGGCGGATCTGGGAGGCCAGTCGCGCCTGGCCGCACCGATCTGCCGGCCAGTGACGAGAATGGAGCTAGGCGGATTCGAACCGCCGACCTCCTGGGTGCGATCCAGGCGCTCTCCCATCTGAGCTATAGCCCCGCGCGGCCACGAAGTCTAGCGTCAGCAAACGCTCGTCCTCGCCTTCCACGCCCTCCTCAACTGCTTTGAGCTCGCGGCGAAGCCACGGCTCGAAGCCCGTTTCCATTCCGATTAGGAGCCTACGCCGGTAGGGATGTGCGTTCGAGGGAGTCGAGCCGTGGATGCTAGGGGTCGGACGGGCCGTGAAGACGCACGGTAGTGCGTCAAGCGGTCTGGTCGGTCACTGGCGCCGCGGGGCGGCCGCGTCGGGCGTGCAGACCTATTGGAATAGGCGCTAAGTCGTCAGTCCCCGAAGGAGGACAGACTATCGTCGGTTTGAGGAGATGGAGTTTCGTCGCTAGCACCGGAAGACTCACGCACGATCAGCTCGACCGGCACGACGAGCTCGATCGGGTTCGCGGAGGGGTTGACGATCATACGCAGCAGACCCTCCGCCGCGGCGATCCCCTGCGCCGGCGCGTCTTGACGCACAGTAGTGAGCTGGGGGGACACGAGAGTCGCGTAAGGAACGTCATCGAAACCGACGACGGCGATGTCGTCAGGAACGCGCAAACCGGCCTTCTCGATCGCCGACATGGCGCCGATGGCCATCACATCGCTGGCCGCGAAGACGGCGTCGGGGCGCTCGTCCAGCGCCAGCAGCCGTTCCATCGCCATCTCGCCGTCGTTGAGGAGGAAGTCGGCCTCGACCAGATACTCGGGCAAGCAGGGGAGGTCAACCTCCCCGAGACCGAGGCGGTAACCGAGCAGGCGCTCTTCTCCCACCGTGTGTGACAGGGGAGCGTGGATGGTCGCGATCCGCCGCCGCCCCACCGCGACGAGGTGGCGGACAGCCTCGAGAGCGCCACCGACGTTATCCGACGAGACATGGCCCAGATTCGGCACAAGCCCGATGTCGTCCAGGCCCACGCAGGGGATTCCCGCCTCGAGCAGCCTGAGCACGCGCGCATCGTCGATGGCGAAGCCGCGCAGGATGACACCGCTCACGCCGCTATCGCGGCAGCGGCGAAGGTAGGTATCGGGGTCGGGGTCGACAGTGGTGAAGAGGAGCAGATCGCACCCGCTCGCATACAGACGCAACCTGATGCCCTCGAGCAGCCCGAGAAAGATCGGATGCGGTCTGTTCGTATCCCAGGAGCTCGTCGCCACACCGATCATCGAGGGCTTAGCGCCTTTCGCTCGCATCCTTTCCGCCGCGAGCGCATCGGCCCTTGCGCGAAAGAGCTCCCGCTCGCTCGTCTCCCGCTCGATCGCCATGAGTATCTCGGTTGCCGAATGTCCCATGTTCCGGAGATCTACTTTCGCTCGACATTGCCTAGCAAAACCCGAAAAAGGCCGCGGCCTCATTCTAGAGCCGTTACTGGCCACGACTCCAGCCCTAAATGAAGCGACGACCGTAATCGAAAAGGCGTCAGCGCCCGCGCTCTACGCGCGAGCCGCCAACGACCTGATCGCCATCGTCGTCGAAGCGCAGCCAGGCCTTGAATCCGCCGTCGTAGTCGTGAGCCCAGAGCACGAGTCGAGCTTCGCGACCGGCGACCCGGCATCTCCCGTCGCCCTCGGGATCGAGCCCGCGCCAGATGCGCACGAACGGGTTTTGTTTCCACTCCTCGCCCGCGCTCGTCTCATCGCTGTGCCCGGGCAGGATGCGCGTCTCGGGCGGAAGCGCAAGCAGTACTTCCATGATCGAACGGCGCAGATCGGCGAAGCTCGAGCCCGAACCACCCACCGAGCCGGCGAAGAGCGTGTCGCCGCAAAAGCAGGCGCTGCCGTTGAACAAAAAGGAAAGCGAATCGGCACTGTGCCCGGGCGTTGGGAGCACGTCGATCGATAGCTTGCCGGTCTGGAACCGATCGCAAGCCCGCTCGACCAGCTCGAGCCCGAAGCGGCGCCGAAGCGATTCGTTGCCGGCCGTGTGATCGCCGTGACCGTGTGTCACCAGCAGATGAGTTGGAGTCAGCTCGTGCGTCTCGACCGCCCTGAGGAGAGGTTCGAGCGGCGCGCCGCTGTCAACGAAGACGCCTGTGCCGCCGGGCCGATCAGCGATCAGATAGGCATTCGAGAGCCAGCCCGGGTGCATGCTCCGCTCGACAATCACGTCCTCAGTCCCCCTTCAGGTAATACTTCCGAGCGCTTTGCTTGATCGGGGACTAGGCTAGTTGATCCCATGCCCGGCTCTTTACAGCACTCGCTTCAAATGAAGCACTCCACCGCCTGGCCGCGCTCGACGGCGCGCTGCGTCTGTCTCGGTCGCGCCCGTAGCTTCCGGCTACGAACGCGGCGCTGCGTCCTAGCATCGCATCCACCGATCGCACCCAGTCGGCGGGTCGTCAATTGAAACGAGCGCTAGTTCTCCCCGACGGTTTTCCACGCCAGATCAAGGCGATCGCCTCCGATCTCGACCGCACGCTGATCGGCGAGGACTACGAGCTGCGCGAGCGTACCGCCGACGCAATCGCGGCTGCGCGGGCGGCCGGTATTCACGTCGTGATCGTGACCGGCCGCATGTTCCGCTCAGTGCGCCCCTACCTCGAGCGAGCCGGTATCGACGATCTGGTCGTCTGCTACCAGGGCGCGATCGTCGCCGATCCGGAGAGCGGACGCTTTCTCCGTCATGTCACGATTCCGCTCGAGCTGGCGCGCGAGACGATCAGCGCGGTCGAGCGGGAGAGATTCCAGCTCAACTGCTACGTCGACGACAACCTCTACGTCTCGAAGATGACGCCCGAAGCTCGTCGCTACGCCGATTTCCAGCAGATCCCAATCGAGACCGTGGGCAATCTGCTCGATTGGCTCGTTAGTCCCCCCACGAAGTTGGTCGTGATCGGCGATCCCAAGGCGCTCGACGGGCTCGCCGAACGCCTACGCGAGCACTTCAGCGGGCGGCTTTACGTCTCTAAATCGCTCCCCTTCTTCCTCGAGTTGGCCAGCCCGGAGGTATCGAAGGGCTCGGGACTCGGCTTCGTCGCAGAGCGTCTCGGCTTCACAGCCGTCGAGACCGTGGCCTTCGGCGACGGCGAGAACGACATCGAGCTGCTCGACTGGGCCGGCTATGCGGTCGCGGTCGGCAACGCCCAAGCCGAGGTGCTCGCCCGAGCCGACTTCGTCTGCCCACCTGTGCAGGAAGAGGGAGTCGCACAGACGATCGAGGCCATGCTCGCGGCCGGAGTAGGCCCGCTGGCCGGCTCCGAGCTCCCGCCACGATCCTCCTCCCCGTAAACTTGCCCTCGTGATCGACCTGAAAGCCGCTCGCTCGGATCCAGATGGCTTTCGTGTTGCGCTCGCCCGCAAGGGTGGAGTCGAGGCGTTCGATCAACTGATGGAGGTGGATCGCCGCTGGCTGGAGCTCGTGCCTCGGGTGGACGAGCTTCGCTCGCAGATGAAGCCCAAGGGAAAGCCCACTCCCGAGCAGCTCGAGCAGCTGAAACTGATCAAGGCGAAGTTGCAGCGCCTCGAGGAAGAGCTAGCGGAAGCCGAGGCCGCCCGCGAGGCGGCGCTGGCGCTCGTTCCAAATCCGCCGCATCCCGATGTCCCGGACGGCGAGACCGACGAGGACGCCGTCGAACTGAGGCGCGTCGGCGAACCGCGCGCGATTGCCAATCCCCGCAGCCACCTCGAGCTCGGCCGCTTCGACATGGAACGGGCCGCGAGACTGTCAGGCGCTCGCTTCGGCTACATGATCGGCGATACAGCTCTGCTGGCTCTCGCGCTCTTCCGCTACGCACTCGACCTGTTGGGAAGCAAGGGGTTCGTGCCGGTGCTCCCTCCGGTGCTCGTGCGCGAGGAGGCAATGTTCGGCACCGGCTTCTTCCCCACCGACAAGGCCAACATCTACGAGATCCCTTCCGACGGCCTCTACCTGACCGGCACCTCGGAAGTGGCGCTCGCCGGCCTGCACATGAGCGAAGTGCTCAACTTGGATGAGCTGCCGCTTCGCTATGCCGGTTACTCGACCTGTTTCAGGCGCGAGGCGGGTGCCGCAGGCAAGGAGACGCACGGCATGTTCCGCGTACACCAGTTCGACAAGGTCGAGATG
>PMXT01000147.1:0-216 GCA_003170995.1 Actinomycetota bacterium
CGGTCAGGAGATCGACAAGCGGGCCCTCGATCAGACGCCGTGTCAACAGCAGTTCGGCTTCGGCGCCGCACTGGACCCGGGCGACGTCGCGTTCGCGATCCCCATTTCCGATCCATCGCAGGCCGTGGGCGGTGCGCTTTCGCCGGGCGCCAAGGTCACCGTCGTCGCCGTGCCGAACACGCTCAAGAACGGGGTTGCGGCTTCTCCGGCTCCGAC
>PMXT01000147.1:307-4847 GCA_003170995.1 Actinomycetota bacterium
ACCTTCTACCTCGCGCTCTCGGTGCCCGGAGGCTCGGCCTCGACGTCGTGAAGGGGATCGCCAGATCGCCAGTGCCACGTTTGGTCGGGGCAAATGGATCAAAGCCCGCACTAACGCAACCCTGTGCGCGACCGTGACGTTGGCCGACTCTCGGGGCTGATGATCCGCAGATAAGCGGCGACTCGTAAGCTCAAACTAGCCTCCGCTCCGCTGCCCGCCGACGATCCCGGCACACTGTCCGGCCAGTTCGAGCGTCCGCGTCGGGGGCTAGTTTCCCTACCGCGCTCCGCCGCCAGTCTGGAAAGCGTCCGGCCACCCCCCGTGATCCTCGATCACGTCATCGATCTCGCCCATGAGGCGGATCGTCTCGGACAGAGCGAGAACAATCCTCTGGTAGTGCGCTACATCGACTTCCGAGAGGGTCTTGCCCTTGCGGTCCTTGAGCCACTTTTCACAGACTTGATAGCCCCCAATGTGGAAGTTCCACACCACCTCGGGAACGCCTCGGAATCCGACAGTGCCGGGCTGGGAAGGTTGTCCCCTTTTCGTCCCCTCGGCGTCGAGCCAGACGGTGCCGTCCGACCATCCGACTCGCAGAACCGTGGGGTTCGTGGGGCCGGTGTAGGTGGGAGTGACAGTGTCGAGCTTGGACGACTTCATCAGGTGTAGACCGATTAGCTCGCCCCCGA
The DNA here is from genome assembly GCA_003170995.1 of Actinomycetota bacterium. Taxonomy (GTDB): domain Bacteria; phylum Actinomycetota; class Thermoleophilia; order Gaiellales; family Gaiellaceae; genus Fen-549. The sequence goes on from PMXT01000147.1 coordinate 997, forward strand.
GCGCGGCAACGTCCTGAAGAAGCCCCGTCGTGCCTGGAAGGGGAATGCGCGGGAAATCGACTCTCAGGAAACCTGCATACCGCGTTCGGTAGGTACGGCTATACAAGAGCGCGTACAGGTACTGGAAGAAGTCCTCAGCTGTCGCCCCTCCCCTAGCTGCGAGGTTGAACGGACGCCCCTCTGGGCCGTGGAGAAGCGTTACCTGTGCGCCTCGCAGCGGGAACAGCGTTTCGCGTCCCTTTGGATCTATCGAGAAGAGGCCCTCATTGACCGGACAATCGACAACAAACGCGCTTGAGAACTCAGTCTCCTTGGTTTGTCTTTTCGCAACTATTGCGGTGTTCCCGGTCATCATCATGTCGGTCGAGTCCCGGCGAGGTCGCGCCAGAAACCCGTTGGAGTGGCCGGTGTAGTAGGTCCACTTCCAGTCAAAGGGGGCGACCAGAACTCGCAGGAACTTCCCTTTGTGTTCGCGCACATCCTTCTTGGCCCAAGCGGCTGACCAGCTCGGCGTCTCGATTGGGACTCCGTACTTGCTGCTCAGGGCCTGGGCAGATAGAGACCCAGTGTCCTGGACCACTTGTCGGATCTCGCCTTCGGTCCCCTGCAGCGCGAAGGCGTCCTGCTTGGTCTGGATACCCTGGCCGGTGAGAGCAAACAGGTCGGTAAGCGACTCAAAAGCCTCATATTCCCCGCTCAGCTGAAGGTCCTGCGGGACGAACATGCAAGCCTTCCTGGCAAGCTGCTCGTCCGCCAATCGGTCGAAGACAACCTCAGCCTCGTTCAACGCGCGGTACTTCTCCGCCCGGGCTCCCCGAAGCTCCGCATAAGCCACGTGGCGGGCGCCATCAAGCGGGCCAGCAGCTAGCGTCGCTATTGCTACGCCTTGCTGTATGTCAAATACATTCTCATCCGGGCTGCCGTCGAGGGCTCGATCCGCCGTTCTCACACTGCCGTGCAGATCAAGAATGCGAATGTCGCGGAAGAAGGAATGCAAGCAGCTGCGCATACGACGGTGGGTCGCGCCATCGAGGTACACATTGTTGGTGATCAGGCCGAGACAACCAATCCCGGCGCGCTCCAGCTGGTAGTGCGAGAACCGGTAGAACTTGATGAAGTCGTCGTCCAGATTGAGCTTCTTCTCCTGCAATCCCTCTTTGTAGGTATTCAAGAGGTCGAGAATGAACGGTATACGGTTGAGCTGACCCACATTCGAGTACGGTGGGTTGCCGAGTACGACCGTGAACCGTCGCCTGCGTTTGACTTCGTTGACCGCCTCCGCCTCGTGCGCGAGAGCCGGAAGGAAACCCTCAAGCGTTAGCTGGCCCAAGTCAGCCGCTGGCTCAAGCGCGTTGGTCAAGAACACTTGCGCCCGCTGATCGCTCCCGAACAGGTAACCGGTCTCGTAGAGCTTTAGGCCGATCTTGAGGTGCGCGATTGCGTACGGGGCCATCAGCAGTTCATAGCCGTGCAGACGCGGCAGCAGGTGTACGGCGACATACTCGTTCCAGAGAGGGCCAATCTCTGGTTCTTGGCGGCCACTCGTGCGCCATTTGGTCGTAACGGTCTCGAATATCAGGGCGATAGCTTCAACGAGGAATGTGCCCGTACCGCACGCAGGGTCGAGGATCTGGACGAAGTCTTGATCGGGCGATACCCCTTTGGGGATCTTGAGACCCTCGTGGCTGCGGACCATCTCGGCCCACGTTGACGTGTCGGCAAGGCCATCGCTGAGGCCGAACTCGGTGCGAAGCTGCGCGTCGAGCGACCTGACGATGTAAGAGACAACAGGGCGCGGCGTGTAGAAGACACCGCGACTTACCTTTTGGTCCTTGTCATACGCGGCAAGGAAATCCTCGTAGAAATGGATAACCGGATCTTCTTCGGGGTTACGGTCCCCGAAGTCCGCGACGACGGCCTCCATGTTTGCGTCGTCGAGTAGCTGCACGACTTCGCTGACGCCAAGCTCGTCAAAGTCGATGTCCGGCCCGGCGGGACCGCCACGGCGCCCACCAACCTCAAGAAATGCCTCCATTAGCTCGCGCAGGAAGGGGTTGGTGCGCAGGTGGCCCGCGAAGTCGTCAACCGTCCTCTTGTGAGGGTCGGCTATTCGCGCTGAGAGCAGTCCGTAGGCGATGGTCTGCGCATACATATCCGCGAAGCGAAGCGGGTCGAGGTCGTGGACCAAGGCTTCCCGGAACGCCTTCATTAGTCTGGTGAGCGGCCCTCGCGAGGTCTCGATGGCCAATGCCGTCCTAATGCGGTCGCGGATGGCCTTCGCCAACTCCGCAAGACGGATCGAGAGTTCCTTCGACGTTATGATGACTTCCCGGTTCCGGAGCGTGAATGCTGAACTCCACCGAGAGCGCCAGGCCTCAATGTCGGTCTCGTCGGCAGGCCAGGAGAGGTTCTGGGTCAGCTCTTTCGCCACGGCGTCGAGATGCAGCGCCGTGTCGAGGTTGTCCCAGCCGAGGACTTTGAGGGTTGGTAGGTCGTGGCCACCTTGTGGGCTTGAGAAGTGTGCAAAGCTGATTTGACGTTCGTCCCCCTCGCCGTAGTTGGAGACGAAGAGCAGGTCGTCTGCAGCCCAAGCTCGGCGCTCGGCCACATTGGCCGAGGCCCTCTTCTTCAAGGCGACCTGGCCCAGGATGCGGCGCAGCGCGACAACAGGTAGACGCTTGGGCTCGAACTTGACGAAAAAGATGCCCCACGGCTGACCGGAGGTTAGCGGGCGAAGCCGCCTGATCTCCTCGATCTTCGCCGCGTTCTTTGGGTCGATGCCGAGTTCGTCCGGCGTGTACTCGAATGTGAGATCCTCGAAGTCGTCGCTCCGTATTGGCCAGTCCAACTCGTCGCGCAGGTATGCGATTAGCTGGTCGAACCGCCTGATCTTTGCCAGTGCGACTCTTTGGTCCGTCAGCATCTGCCTAGCCCCCGTTGAGTTCCATCCAGCAGCGGAGTGACGGCCTCACGCCAACCGGCGCGTCGACCCGCTTGAGGTAGGAGTTCTTGATGTGCTTTTCCACCTTCGCGCGGACTTCGACAAGTGTTGGTTGTTCAGTCGTGCAGCGCCGGGGCGTTTCGGGCGTGGAACGGATGCTGCTGCTGATCTCTCCGGCATCCTCCAGGATGGCGTCGCGATCCAGGTCGTAGAGATACCAGCGCGTTACCCCGGCTTCCTCGGTGAACTCGCCGGTCTCCTTTTCGAGCGCCGGCAGCGCGTAGCAGAAGAAGACACCTAGCGTGCCCTTAGTCGGTCGCTGGCGCCCGCTGAAGGTCCCGCCGGGAAGGAGTCGGAGCCGCGCGTCAAGGTCGGGGTCGGCCTGGAGGAGCGCTTGAAGCTCGAGATGCAGATCCTCGACGGCGGTCCTTGTGCCCTCGTACGCCGAGTTGAACTCCTTCAGCGCCGCGAAGTCATCGTCGGGCGTTAGGAGCTTCTTGCCCTCGATGCCAAACGTCTTGGAGATGAGAAGCGTCTTGTTCGTGACGCACGCGTATAGGCTCAGGAGCGCGTTCAGCTCGTCAGGCGGCAGGAAGTTCCAGAAACTCACCTTGCCTCGCGAGGGCGCCAACTCCGGGTGATCAGCGACCATCTTCTCTTCAGCTTGAGGGTCGAGGCGCCTGTCAACGCGGCCGATGCGCTGCATTAGGCGTACCGGGTTCCAATGAATGTCGTAGTTGATCATGCGAGATGCGTCCTGAAGGTTGAGGCCTTCGGAAAGGACGTCAGTCGAGATGAGAACTCGGATCTCTGACCGCCCCATCTTGGCGAGGACCGCCGAGTCCGCGCGGTTGTAGTACGGCGCAAATCGTTTGATTATGTCCGCCCGGTTGCCCTTCGAGCCGCTGTC
>PMXT01000022.1 GCA_003170995.1 Actinomycetota bacterium
CAGCTCGCCCGAGAGCATCTCCTGCTCCAGCTCGAAGCGCAGGATCACGTGCAGGTTGTAGGTCGTCTCGTCGGCCTCGACGCGGATGAAGTCGGGGTTGACCTTGTTCACCATCGTGTAGATGCCGGAGGCGGTGAGCGAGCCGAGCTCGCTTGGGAAAATACCCGCCAGCTCGGGGGCGAAGTGCTCCCAGAAGGGAAGGCCGCGACCGACCAGGTTCTCCCAGAGCAGGCTCTGCGACTCGTGCCAGCCGAGCGAGGCGCCACGGGCCAGCGGAGTCGAGTCGAGCTCGGGGGCGATCTGGTGCTCGTAGAGCCCGTGCCCGAACTCGTGCATGCTTGAGAACAGGCTGTCCAGCCCCTTGACCTCGTAGCGCGTGGTCAAACGGATGTCGGAGGTGGCGATCGCGGTCTCGAAGGGATGGACGGTCGTATCGAGACGCCAGGCTTCGGAACTGAAACCAAAGCGGGCGAGGACTCGCTGCTCCATTTGCTGGAGCCCAGCTACCGGTAGCTGTCGGTGCAGCGGCTGGTCGTCGGCAGCGCCGGACGCCGCCGCCGCTCGTACGAGCGGGATCAGCACCTCCTTCAACCGCGCGAAGATGGGTCGCACCGTCGCCGCGGTCATCCCCTGCTCGAAGTCGTCGAGCAGTGCGTCGTAGGGCTCCGTCTCGGGAGCCATACACTCGATATAGCGCCGCTTCAGCTCGAGCGTCTGCTCGAGGTGAGGCACGAAGCGGCCGAAGTCGCTTTCGCGCCGCGCCTCGACCCAGACCGGATAGGACTCGGAGGAGGCGCGCGTCATCGCCGCGCGCAGATCGGCCGGCACCTTGATGTCCTTCTCGAAGTCGTAGCGCGCGACCGCAACCAGCCTCGCATCGTCGCAGTCGGGATCGAGCCCCGCCGTGACGGGCTCGGCCGCGTCGATCAGCTTGCCCAGCTCGGATGAGGTGGCCCGCTCGTGGATGATGCGCCCCAGCGTCGAGAGCTGATCTGTCCTGGCGGCGGCGCCGCCCGGCGGCATCATCACCTGCTGGTCCCAAACCAGTAGCGAAGCGATTCCGACCAGGTCGTTGAGCTCCGCCAGCTCGCGTTTCAGCTCGTCGAGTGCCGCATCTCCCGCAGACATAGACGGAACACTATCTACGTCTCGAGATTATTGGTAGGTGTCTGTTTGGGACGGATTGGTGACAGCTCAGCCGACCCGCAGCCGCGCGATGAAGAACCCGCTCGTGCGGTGAACGTGCGGCAGGGTGAGCAGGAACTCGGGGTGGTGCGGGTGCGAGAACTCAGGCCAGAGCTCGCCCAGGGGCTCGGGCTCGAGGCCGAGCGCCGAGACGACGTCCTCGTTCTCCTCGCGGTTGATCGTGCAGACCGAGTAGGTGACCGTTCCGCCGGGGCGGACGCGAGCGGCGGCGGCGCGCAGCAGCTCGAGCTGGAGACCTGCCAGCGAGTGCGATCGCCAGCGCAGGTCGGGGCGACTGGCGAGCACACCGAGCCCCGAGCAGGGCGCGTCGACCAGGGCCCGATCGAAGCCGGTCAGCTCGGCCGGCAGATCGAGCGAGTCGGCGTTGACAACACGGACGCTTTCCGCGCCGAGGCGATGGCAGTTCTCCTCCAGCTCGCGGGCGCGAGCCTCGTGCAGCTCGACCGCGGTCACCTCGGCGCCGAGCGCGGCGAGCTGGGTCGACTTGCCGCCGGGCGCGGCGCAGAGGTCGAGCACGCGCTCGCGAGGCCGCACGCCGACGGCTAACCCGGCCAGCTGCGAGCCCCGGCTCTGCGGCCAGACGAGACCATCAGCGAGCGCCCTCGCGTCCACCCGCTCGACCACCAGCGCGCCGGGAACGAGCGGATCGGGCACACCCTCGACTTCGCCCGACTTGAGCGCGTTTCGGCGCACCGCCGTCTCGGTCGGCTCGTTTTGCGCGCGCAGCAGCGCCGGGGCGTCGTCGGGGCCGAGCTCGCGCCAGAAAGTCTCGGCGATCCAGTCGGGATAGGAGTAACGCAACGCGGCCTCGCCGGGCGTCCACTCGGGCAGGTTCTCGACCAGAGAGCGGGCGCCCTCAGAGAGGCGACGCATGATCGCGTTGGTGAAGCCGACCGCGTGCTTGGGGCCGTAAGCTCGTACCAGCTCGACCGACTCGTTGACAGATGCGTGGGCTGGAATGCCCGAGGCGAAGGCGAGCTGATAAGCGCCGAGCCGGAGCGCCGCGCGCACGGGCGGATCTAGCGTGCGCGGCGAGCGCTTGCCCAGCTGCTCGATCGCGTGATCGAGCGTGCGCACGCGCTGCACGGTGCCGTAGGCGAGCCGTTGCGCCAACGCCCGGTCTCGATCGCCCAACCTCCGGGCTTCGGAGGCGAAGACGCGGTCGGCGTAGGCCTCCTGCTCGAAGACGCGCAGGATCGTCTTGAAGGCAACGCGCCGTGCGGGCGAGACAGACATGGGCACTATTGTCGTAGGCCGCGCAGGTAGTCGGCGGCGCTCATCCGCTTCTTGCCCTCCGGCTGCAGCTCGAGCAGCTCGAGCCCCCCGGCGACGAGGACAGAGTCGGGGCCGGCGAGGCGCGCGCGCCAGACGAGCAGGCGACGGCCGTGCAGCTCGCCCCAGGCGCCGATATGTGGCGAGAGGGCGCGGATTCGGTTGAGGCTCTCCTCGGGCGGCCGGCTCCAGTCGAGCTCGCGGTCCTCGGGCGCGATCTTGGCCGCGTAGCAGGCTCCCTCCTCGAGCTGGGGCTCGAAAGCTGGGTCGGGGAGAACGCCATCCAGCAGCGTGACCGCAAGCGCAGCCGTCTTCTCGTAGACGGAGCCGGCGTCGTCCTCGAGCGTGAGCGGGAAGGCTGCCTGGGCGGCGATCGGTCCCGCATCCAGCGCCTTGACCGTCTGGTGGATCGTCACCCCGGTCTCGGCGTCGCCGGCCATCAGCGCCCGTTCTACCGGCGCCGCTCCGCGCCAGCGCGGTAGCAGCGAGGGATGGACATTGAGCCAGAGCGCCCGCTCGAGCTGCACGTCCGGGATGAGAACGCCGTAGGCGGCCAGGATCACCGTGTCGGCGTCGAGCTCGAAGGCCGCGTCGAGCTTCTCGGGCTGGAGAACGGGAATACCGAGGCGCTCGGCGACGAGCTTGGCCGCCGGTGGCCTGACCTTGCGTCCGCGCCCGGCCGGGCGGTCGGGGCGGGTGAGCAGGAAGCTGATCTCACGCCGCGCAGCCAGTCCTTCGAGGACACTCGCACCGAAAGGCGCGGTCGCGGCAACGGCGAGGCGACCCGGCATGGCGCCTTACCGGGAAGAGGTGAGAACGACCCGTGGCCGCAGCAGCGCGAGAGCCTCGCGGCGCGCCTCGGGAGTGGTGCGGTCGAAGAGCAGAACCCCGTCGAGGTGATCGAGCTCGTGCTGAACGGCGCGCGCGGGAAGGCCGTCGAGCTCCAGCACCAGCTCCTTCCCGTCGACTCCCTGCGCCTCGAGACGAATCGCGATCGAGCGCTCGACCGGCACCAGTACGCCCTGCAGCGAGAGGCAGCCTTCCTCGTCGGTCTCCAGCTCGTCGCCGAGCGGCGTGACGCGCGGGTTAACGATCGCCCGCGCCGGCTCCTCCTCGCTCAGCTCGATCGCGAACATCCGCTGCAGGCTGCCGACCTGGTTCGCGGCCAGCCCCACGCCGGCTGCATCGTGCATCAGCTCGATCATCCGCTCGGCCTGACGCGCCAGCGCCTCGTCGAAAAGCTCGACCTCACGGGCGCGCATGCGCAGAACCGGGTCGGGGTAGTGCCTGATCTGCACCAGCGCCGTTCGTCGCCTGGCCTCGTGCTCGGCGTCGAGCTCGATGTTCTTGATCTGACCGCTATCTGCCATCGGGATGGATTCTACGCGTAGCGATCGGCCTGGCCGTGCGCGCACCGGCTGATCCCAAGCGAAAAGGCGCACTTTCGGCACACCTGACTCTTGACGCCCAGAGATTTCTCTGAGCGGTGTCTGACACCAGGGTGGGCGCCCGGCTCAGAACCCCTGCGGATCGACGTCCACGACCGCGCTCAGATCGGCACGGCGCATGGCCGGGGCGGCGGCGGCGAGAAGCTGGGCGGCGCGCTGGGCGATACGGCGCGGCTGGGCGCTCTTGGCTACCAGCTGGGCGCGCTGACGGCCACGCAGGCGCAGCAGCGGCGCCGGGCCGATCAACTCCTCGCCGGGGATGCCGTCGCGTATCTCCTCGAGCAGGCGCATTGCCTGGGCCTGCTCGAGGCCCGAAGCGAGAATGCGGACGAGGTGTCTGAACGGTGGATAGCCAAGCTCGCGCCGGCGCTCGAGCTCGGCGGCGAGGAAGCCCTCGACGTCGTGGCGCGCGGCGAAGCGAACGGATTCGCTGTCGGGCTGGAAGGTCTGGATCACGACACGTCCGGGAGCGCCGCGACCGCTGCGCCCAGCCAGCTGAGTCAGCAGCTGAAAGGTGCGCTCCTCGGCGCGGAAGTCCGGCTGAGCGAGACCGGCGTCGGCATCGACCACCGCGGCCAGAGCGACGTCGGGAAAGTGATGGCCCTTGGCGATCATCTGGGTGCCGAGTAGCACTGCGCTCTTCGCCGCCGCGAAGCGGGCGAGCGCCTCGGCCAGCGCGCCCGGGCGAGCGGTTGTGTCGGCGTCGAGGCGAATCCGCTCCAACTGGGGGAAGAGCCTCGCCAGCTCGCGCTCGAGCTTCTGCGTGCCGGCGCCGATGCGCGAGAGCTCGGGCGAGCCACAGAGCGGGCAAGTCTCCGGCTCGGGCTCGGAGTAGCCGCAGTGATGGCAATGGAGCGCTCCCTGCGAGTGCAGCACGAGCGCCACGTCGCAGAACGTGCAGCGAAGCGTTTGGCCGCAGGCGCGGCAATGAAGAGCCGGCGTCAGGCCGCGCCGGTTGAGGAGCAGGATCGCCTTGGAGCCGGCCTTCACGACGGCATCGAGCTCGTCGATCAACGGCGCCGAGAGCGGAAAGCCGCGCTCGCGGCGCATGTCCACGACGCGTACCGGCGGCAGCTTCCCCGCGAGCCGTCCACCCAGCTCGAGCCGCTCCAGCGCCTGCCAGGATTCCGGCCTCGGCGTGGCACTGCCGAAGATGGCGACCGCTCCCTCGAGCGAAGCGCGCTTGACGGCGACGGTACGTGCGTCGTAGCGGGGGTCGGACTCCTGCTTGAAGGACGGATCGTGCTCCTCGTCGCAGACGATCAGACCGAGATCGGCGATCGGCGCGAACACCGCCGAACGGGCACCGACAACCACCCTCGCCTGGCCCGAGGCGATTCGCTCGCGCTCGTCGCGGCGCTCGGCCCCGGTCAGGCGCGAGTGTAAAACGGCGATCTCGTCACCGAAGCGCTGGCGAAAGCGTCCAAGCGTCTGTGGTGTCAGCGAGATCTCGGGCACGAGCACGATGGCACCCTTGCCGCGCTCCAACACCGCCGCGCAGGCCCGCAAGTAAACCTCGGTCTTGCCGCTGCCGGTTACCCCGTAGAGAAGAAAAGATCCGCCGCCTCCTTCGAGCGACTGCACGATGCGGTCAACCGCCCGCTCCTGCGACTCGGTCAGCTTCTCGGGCGCCGGTTCGGCAGCCAGTGCCTCACGCTCCAGCGGGCGAGCGCGCTCACCGCGGCGCTTGGGGCTAGCCGGCGCCACCAGCGCCAGTGTGCGGCCGGGCGTGGAGCCGTAGTAGCCGGCTAGCCAGAGCGCCAGCTCGACGAGAGCCGCTGGTACTCGGCCAACCACTTCCCCGATCTCAGACAGCTCGATACCGCTCGGAGGCGTCACGTCGAGCTCGGTCACGACGGCGCGCAGCTGCCGCCCACCGAGCCGCACACGCACGATCTGACCCGCCGCCACCCCCTCGGGAACGAGGTAGGTGAACTCGCGCGCCAACGCTCGCGCGGTCACGAGCGGAAAGACCGATGCCGGCGTCAAGCCCACGTGACCTACCCTAGTTCTCAGAGCGGCGAACCGGCCTCGTCCCCCGGTCGGGCCATCTGCACGGCTCCGGCACGAGCCGTGAAGCCCGATCGAGCTCTTACAGCTCGGCCGCCTTGCGCAGCGCGTCGGCCTTGTCGGTGCGCTCCCAGGTGAAGTCGTGATCCTCGCGGCCGAAGTGACCGTAGGCGGCTGTCTTGGCGTAGATCGGCCGGCGCAGGTCGAGGTCGCGCAGGATGGCGGCCGGACGCAGGTCGAAGTGCTCGCGCACGAGCTCCTCGATCTTCGCGACAGGAATCTTCTCGCTGCCAAAGGTGTCGACGGTGATCGAGACCGGGCGGGCGACGCCGATCGCGTAGGCGACCTGCAGCTCGAGTCGATCCGCGACTCCAGCCGCGATCAGGTTCTTGGCCACATAGCGGGCCGCGTAGGCGGCCGAGCGATCGACCTTGGTCGGGTCCTTGCCCGAGAAGGAGCCGCCTCCGTGCCGAGCCGAGCCGCCGTAGGTGTCGACGATGAGCTTGCGTCCGGTTAGCCCGGTGTCTCCCATCGGGCCGCCGACGGCGAAGCGCCCGGTCGGATTGACAAGCACGAAGTCGCGCTCGCCGAGACGCTTCTCGTCGTAGAGGTCGTGCGGCAGAATCGGGCGCAGGACGTGTTCGATCATGTCCGGCTTAATCAACGTCTCGCTGTCGAGATCGTCGGCGTGCTGGCTGGAGACAAGCAGGCGCACTATCTCGACCGGCCGCTGGGTGCCGTGCTCGTCGATCTCGTAGCGAACCGTCACCTGCGACTTCCCGTCCGGGCGCAGGTAGGGCATAACGCCTGCCTTGCGCACTTCGGCCATCCTCTTGCAGATCTTGTGTGCGAGCAGAATCGGCAACGGCATCAGCTCGGCCGTCTCGCTCGTCGCGTAGCCGAACATCATGCCCTGGTCACCGGCGCCCTCGCTGTCCAGCGGATCCTCGTCGCCGTGCTGGGTCTCGTAGGAAGCGTCGATTCCCCGGGCGATGTCCGGCGACTGCTCGTCGATTGCCGTAATAACGCCGCAGGTCTCGGCGTCGAAGCCGAACTTGGCGCGCGTGTAGCCGATCTCCGAGATCTTGGCCCGCGCCAGCTTGGTGATGTCGACGTAGGTGTCGGTCGTGATCTCGCCGGCCACGATCACGAGTCCGGTGGTGACCAGCGTCTCGCAGGCGACTCGCCCGTTGGGATCGCCGGCGAGCACGGCGTCGAGCACCGAGTCGGAGATCTGGTCGGCGATCTTGTCGGGATGGCCTTCGGTGACGGATTCTGAGGTGAAGAGGAAATCGCTCATGGGCGCTGACACTACCGGATCTTCTTTCGGATCGTTGGAGAAACCGTGCAAGCTCGCGCGCGACGGCCTAGGCGATTACATCACCTCTCTCTAGCCGCCTAGCCGGCGAGTGCAGCGCCGAATCGGCAGAGACAAACTGTCGGCGCAGGAAGATGAGGCGCCGCCACGCTGAGCTGCGCGGCGACGCCTCATTTACGTTCCCTATTTGATCGAGAACAGCGCTTTCAGCTCGATCTTGTCGCCATTGGCGGCGATGTAGCCAAGCACCGCGGATAGCCCGTTGAGACTGCTCAGATTCGAGCTGCTCGAGGAGCCCCCGAGACTGCCGACGACCGAGCTGCCGCTCTTTGAGAGCGCAGCCAGCTTCGCGAAGTCGATGTAGCCGACTCCGGCGTTGGCCGCCGGGATGGCCAGCTCTTTCGCAGCCGCGCTGTAGACCGGATCGCTCGAGAGCTTTGAGCTGCCGGGCAGCGCATCGGCATTCGTGACAACGAAGAGATTGCCACCGTCGACACCTAAGTAGATGCTCGTCTTTCCGAGCGTCAGCTCGGTGGCCGCGACGCCGCCGACCGTGACCGACTTGCTCGAGCCTTTGGACTGCGCTGACAGGAGCGTGGCCACCTTATCGAGCATCGTCTTCGACTTGGCCGCGTCCGCCGCCTTGATCAGCAGCCCGACGCCCGACTCGGTCCCGTAAATCGACATCTCGCTTCCGGCCAGGGCTGCGAGATCATCGAGCGTGACGCCGAGCGCCGCCTCCATCGCCGGGATTTGACTTCCGTACTTCTTGTTGTTGCGCAGATTCTCGACGGCCTTGTCGAGACCTAGCGTCTTTCCGTTCAGATCCACGGCGAACGAGGTTCCACTCGGAAGCTCATCGACCAGCGACAGGTTGGAGTTGGCCAGGCTCGTCTTGCCTTTGAAGATGCCGTCGATTGAGAGCCCCGTCGGAACGGCGCTGACAGCCAGCGTCCCCCACTCCAGCTGGTTCTTGCCGACTGCCTTCTGGAGTGCTTTCGACACTGTCGCATTGGAGCTGAGCGAGGCCATCGAAGAGGCGTTGATCGCGGAGCCCTCGAAGTAGGCCCTCACGAGCGAATCGGTCGGAGTCCCTGCGATAGCCGCCTTGAAGGCGCTGGAATCAGCCAGCTTCCCCTTCGCAGCGGCACTATTGAACTGATCCAGCGCAGCCTGCGAGTCGGCCACCGCAAGCCAGGAGCCGATCTCGGTCGTGACCGACTTCGTCTTGCTGGTGTCCTGGGCCAAAATGCTTTTCAGCTTGGCTGGATCCTTCGTGTTGGTGAGAACCACCTGCATAGACTTCGACTTCGCCGACGTGCCGAGCTCAACGAAGTTCGTGGTCGAGCCGAGCGCCTGCTCGACTTCCGAGAGCGTGATACCCGAGCTTGTGAGCGACTTAGTGAGGCTCTTCTGCAACGCCGGGACGCCGGTCAGAAGCTTCATCGCCTGCTTCCACTGAGCGCCAGTGCTATCGGTGTTGATCGAGAAGAAGGCGGTCGCGCTCGCCGGCACGAGCTCAGCGCCCGTGATGCTCGAGCTGCCACTAGGCGTGGTCGACGAGGAGCTGCTCTTGCTCTTGCCACCACATGCCGCCAACACGAGCAAGCAGGCAAACACGAGAGCGAGTGATAGAGATGTTCGACGCATTGAGTAAACCTCCAAGGCTGAGAGACTGGTGTGCCTGAAGCCTAGATCAGACCGGCGACGCTGACCACTCCCCGGTCGGTTTCCTTCCCATCAGCTCGACCGCGAGATCTTTCACCTCTCCGCCGGCAAGGACGGCGCAGACCGCATCGGTGATCGGCAGCTCGACGCCGACTCGCCGTGCCATCTCGCCGAGGACGGGCGCGGCCACCATCCCCTCGACGGTGCCGATCTGCTCCCGTGCCTGCTCGGGCGTGACGCCACGGCCGATGAGCTCGCCGGCGCGCCGATTGCGGCCGTGCGGATGCCAGCAGGTCGCGATCAGATCGCCCATCCCGGCCAGGCCGGCGAAGGTGCCGGCACGGGCGCCGCAGGCGAGTCCGAGACGCGTCATCTCGGCTAGGCCCCGCGTCATCAGGGCGGCCTTGGCGTTGTCTCCCAGGCCAAGCCCGTCAACGGCGCCGGCGGCCAGCGCGATCACGTTCTTGGCGGCCCCACACAGCTCCACTCCGATCAGATCGGAGTTGATATAGACGCGAAAAACGGGCGAGGCGATCTCGGCCTGGAGCCGGGCGGCAAGCTCCTGGTCGTCGCTCGCCACGACCGCTGCGGCGGGCAGATTCGCAGCGATCTCCTCCGCGAAGTTCGGGCCCGAGAGAACGGCCACTGGCCGTCCCTCGACAAGCGTCGAGAGCCTGGCGCCCGAGATCGGATCGAGACCCTTGGTGAGACTCAACAGCGGCGAGGCACCGGGAAGGCAGGCAACCGCCGCGGCGAAAGCGCGGCTCGGTACGGCCACTACCAGCAGATCGACGTGCTCGAAGAGCTCCCCGGCTTGCGAGACGGTGAGCGCCTCGACTCCCCCGAGCTCGAGCTCGGGTAGGTAGCGGGGGTTTCTACCGCTACTTACCAGCGAGTGAACTACATCAGCGTCACAATCAACGAGCGACACCTCGTGCTGATGATCGGCGAGCAGATGGGCGAACGCCGTTCCCCACATCCCCGCTCCCAGTATCCCGACCTTCACGCTGTTACCGCCTAATGAAATCGATCGTCACCGGCACTCCGTCGAGCGAGAAGCGCGCGCGTAGCTCGTTCTCGACCCAGTAACCGTAGTCGCGCGTCACGAGCGTCGGGTCGTTTACGTGGATACGAAAGCGCGGCGGGCGCACCTGCACCTGGGCGCCGTAGAGCATCTTCAGCCTACGCCGAGCGCGGGCGGGCGGCTGGCGCGTCTCCATCAACTCGCCCAGGAAGCGGTTCAACTCGCCGGTAGTCACTCTGCCGGCATAGCGAGCAAATAGCGCCTCGATGTCGTCGAGCAACCTGCCGACTCCCCTTCCCGTCTTCGCCGAGACCGCCCTGACCGGCGGCCGCTGGCGCACGCGGCGCTTGATCTCCGGCTTCAAATCATCGGTGTCGAAACGCGAGATGTCCCACTTGGCCAGCACCACGAGGGTCGCGCACTGCGCCTTGCGGGCGATATCGGCGACGCTCAGGTCATGGTCGACCAGCCCCTCCTCGGAATCCACCAGAACGAGCGCCACATCGGCCCGTTCCGCCGCCTCGAGCGCGCGCAGCTCGGAGTAGTACTCGATTCCCTGGCGGTGCTTGCGCTTGCGCCGCAGCCCCGCGGTGTCGATCAGTAGGAACTCTTGCTCGCCGCGCACGAGTCGGGTGTCGATGGCGTCGCGGGTCGTGCCCGGGCGATCGGAGACGATCACCCGCTCCTGACCGAGGATGGCGTTGAGGAGCGACGATTTGCCGACGTTCGGGCGGCCAAGAATCGCCACCCTGATCGCCTCCTCGCTTAGGGTAGGCTCGGTTTCGCCGGGCAGAAGCTCGACGATGCGATCGAGCAGATCGCCCGCGCCGAGACCGTGCAGGGCCGAGATCGCAAATGGCTCGCCGAGGCCGAGGCGATGAAACTCGAGCGCGCGCAACTCCTGCGACGGATCATCGATCTTGTTCGCGGTCAGCAGAACCGGCTTTCTGGCGCTGCGCAGGATCTCGGCGACTTCCTCGTCACCGGTCGTGACTCCCAGAGTCGCATCGACGAGAAAGACGACCACGTCGGCTTCGGCGATAGCGGCCCGCGCCTGCTCCGCGATGGCACGCGTCAGCGGCGAGGAGTCGCCGATATCGACGCCGCCGGTGTCGATGAGCAGGAAGTTCTCGCCGTTCCAGTCACAGAGGAGCTCTTTCCGATCGCGGGTGACGCCCGAGCTCTCGTGTACGACCGCGGCACGGCTGCTGGTGAGCCGGTTGACCAGAGTGGACTTGCCGACGTTGGGGAAGCCGACGATCGCCACTCGCCCGGCCAGACGCCCGCTTTCGCTCGGTGCCAGCACGCCTCGCTCGTTCTTTCGTCTCATCAACCGCCCCCCGGCGAGCTCTCAGTTACGCGGCGGCACGGTCAGGCCGTGCGGCCGCCCCTGGGCCTGAACCTCGCCCAGCCAGGCCCAAAGACGGTAGATCTCGCGCTCGATCTCGACCGTCGCCTCG
>PMXT01000119.1 GCA_003170995.1 Actinomycetota bacterium
TAGCGACCGACCTTGACCGGCTTTCCTGCGAAGACCTTCTTGACGGTCATCGCGTGGGAGCCCTTGAAGTAGCCCTTGTGCTTGACGTTCTTGACCTTCAGCCACTTCGCACCCTTCTTGAAGGTGAGTAGGTAGGAGAAGCTCTTACTCGGGGAGGAGAAGCGGTAGACGAGCTTGACCTTTTTCGCCTCGGCGCTCGTGAAGCTCTTCTTGGTCAGATGAGCGGAGAGCCTGGCGCCGGAGGCGGTGGCGGTTTTCAGGTGACTGCTCGGAGCGGCGGCGGTGGTGCCGACCGAAAGCAAGACGAGAAAACAGCCGCCGAGAAAGACGGAGACGCGAAGGCGCGCACGAGCACGGAGGATCATCGAACCAATCGAGGACAAGGCGACCATCGCTCTACTTCCACAAGTGAGCTACCTCAAACAACCGGATTGACAAACGGGCGACCGTTCGAACTCTAGAGAGTCTCGATCGCGAGAACAAGCCCGCAGTATCAGATCTCAAGCAGTAGCCCGACCAGGCTCACTGTAAGGGCAATGGGGCAACCAGCTCCACTGAGATCAGCCGAGATCGAGCAGCCTAACACCGATCGAAAGCGCTCGTTTTCCAGCTAGAACGAGATCGGCCGAGGTCTCAACGGTCTCCCCTTGATCCCAAGACCGAAGGTTCGAATCCTTCACGGCCCCCGCTTGCTCGGCCCGAGGCTCCTACCGGCCGGGTGCGACCGGCCAGCGGTGCCCCGAACAAGCGGGATGGCGATTCTTGTTGTACGGCCTTTCGAGGGCTCCTTCCGGCCGGGTGCGATCGACCTGCGGAGCCGCCAGAGACGCGAGTGGCATCAGGTTCGATTCCAGCGCGGCCAGCTGAGCACCACGCCTCCTGCCGAGATGAGCGGCTCTCGCTCAGGTGACCCCGAAGGCGAGCAGCTCGCTGTTTGCGTCGGCGGACAGCTTCAAGCGATAGCGCCCGGCCCTGATCGCCTTTTCTCCGAAGAGCCTCTTGATCGTCACCGTGTAGGCGCCCTTGAAGCTTCTCGTCTTCTTGACGCTGCGCACGGTCAGCCACTTTGCTTTCTTCTTCAAGCTGAGCAGGTACTCGAGGCTCTTGCCGTGCTGGAGGCCCGGCCACCTCCGGATGGCCGGGCCTCCACAGCGCCCTAGTCGAATAGTCCTAGACCGGAGTTAGTGCTTGATCTTGAACTTCTTGATCGCCGGAGTCTTGTCGACCCTGCCGGCGTGGTCCTTGGCCCTTACCCAGAAGGTGTGCTTACCGGGCTTCAGGTGCTTGTAGACCTTGCCAGAACTGCAGGACGAGTACTTCTTCTTGTCCAGCTTGCACTGGTATTTGTACGGCTTCACGCCGCCGGAACCGACGAACTTGAAGGTCGCCATCCGCTTCCCGGAGTTGATCTTCGCCTTGGTGATCCTGGTCTGCACCGGAATCAGGTTGAAGGTGGCCGTAACCGTGGTGTCAGCGTTCAGGGTCAGCACACATGAGCCGGAGCCAGAACAGCCGCCCCCAGACCAGCCACCGAAGCGCGAGCCTGCCGCTGGAACCGCGTTCAGGGTCACGTTGGTGCCGTGGTTGAAGACGTGGGCGCAGGTGCTCCCGCAAGCGATCCCGGCCGGCGAACTAGTCACCGTGCCCTTGCCCGCGCCGCCCCGCGAGACGGTCAGGGAATGCACCTCCACGGTGGTGAACGGGATCTGGCCGCCGTCGGGCCAGCTGCCCGAGCCGTTGCTGGCAACGAGGTCGGCGCAGTAGCCCGTCCCGGCGGTCAAGCCGGTCAAACCAACCGACACATCATGAAATGTCGCGTCGGTGAAGCCGAGCGTCTGCGCTGTGGTCGAGCTCGCCGGCGACCCCGATGAGCCGTAGCTCGTGCACCACTCCGAGCTCGCCAGGGCGTACTCGACCTCATAGGTCGTCGTCTGCCCGGCGGGATTCACGTCCCCGTCGACCGTCGCCGTCGTCGCCCCGGTCGCCGTCGCGTCGGACGTGATCGTAATCGGGACGCCAGCGGTGAACGAGAGTTGGCCACCGTCCCCGCTGCCCGAGCCGTTGCTGGCAACGAGGTCGGCGCAGTAGCTCGTCCCGGCGGTCAAGCCGGTCAAACCGACCGACACATCATGAAATGTCGCGTCGGTGGAGCTGAGCGTCTGCGCAGTGGTCGAGCTCGTCGGCGACCCCGATGAGCCGTAGCTCGTGCACCACATCGAGCTCGCCAGGGCGTACTCGACCTTGTAAGTCGTCGTCTGCCCGGCGGGATTCACACGCCCCTCGACCATCGCCGTCGTCACACCGGTCGCCGTCAAGCTGTCCGTGTAAGCGCTCGGAGCACCGGCGGTGAACCAGACCTGGCCGCCGTCCCCGTTGCCCGAAGCGTTGCTGGCGACGAGGTCGGCACAGTAGCCCGTCCCGGCGGTCAAGCCGGTCAAATCGACCGACACATCATGAAAATCCGTGTCGGTGGAACTGAGCATCTGCGCTGTGGTCGAGCTCGGCGACCCCGATGAGGTGAAGGTCGTGCACCAATCCGAGCTCGCCAGGGCGTACTCGACCTCATAGGTCGTCGTCTGCCCGGCGGGATTCACGTTCCCGTCGACCGTCGCCGTCGTCAGCCCGGTTGCCGTCACGGGGCTGTACGTGAACGCGCTCGGAGTACCGGCGGCGAAGGAGATCTGGCCGCCGTCCCCGCTGCTCGAGCCGTTGCTGGCGACGAGGTCGGCGCAGTAGCCCATCCCGGCGGTCAAGCCGGTCAAACCAACCGACACATCATGAAAATCCGTGTCGGTGGAACTGAGCGTCTGCGCTGTGGTCGAGCTCGCCGACCCCGATGAGCCGTAGCTCGTGCACCAATCCGAGCTCGCCAGGGCGTACTCGACCTCATAGGTCGTCGTCTGCCCGGCGGGATTCACGTTCCCGTCGACCGTCGCCGTCGTCAGCCCGGTTGCCGTCACGGGGCTGTACGTGAACGCGCTCGGAGTACCGGCGGCGAAGGAGATCTGGCCGCCGTCCCCGCTGCTCGAGCCGTTGCTGGCGACGAGGTCGACGCAGTAGTCCATCCCGGCGGTCAAGCCGGTCAAATCGACCGACACCTCATGAAAATCCGTGTCGGTGAAACTGAGCGTCTGCGCTGTGGTCGAGCTCAGCGACCCCGATGAGCCGAAGCTCGTGCACCACTCCGAGCTCGCCAGTGCGTACTCGACCTCATAGGTCGTCGTCTGCCCGGCGGGATTCACGTCCCCGTCGACCGTCGCCGTCGTCAGCCCGGTTGCCGTCACGGGGCTGTACGTGAACGCGCTCGGTTCACTCGAGGCCAGCGCCGCGTCAGGTAGCACTGCCGCTAGTACGCATATCGCGCATATACCTAAAAAAGCGCGGACGAAACGCATCATCAGAACCTCCCCAGCCACCCGACAGAACGGGCCTGTCGGGACAATGATTTATCGGGACGGTACTCGACCGTAACTTGCGTCGCGAGAACTATAAAGCACAACAGCCCTGACGCTCCAATGCCGATACAGCGCGGCGCGCAAGCAATACGGCGACCATCGTCACCGTGCGCGCTGTCGCCACGGAGGACACCACAAGTCGAGAAGTCTGGCGGGACAGGGAGCCTCGCTGTGTTTCTGTGCTTCTTCTATCGGAAGACGGGGAAGACAAACCCCACTGGAAAGATGCTGAGATGGTCGATGGCCTTCGCGCTCGTCGACCTATCCGCGTGGGCGGCTGCCCTTCCGTCGTCGCCATTCTTCAGTATTCACGGGTACTCGACGGTGATCGGAGGAATAGCGGTACGTATCCTCGCACCGGTGATCCCGCGCCTAGCCGTCCTCGTGGGGGTATCGCCGACGGCGAGCGATCCCGTCTAGATTGGAAAGGAGTTCGGCATGGCGCAGGCGCGTAGTCCATGCACCTCGCTCGGTATACAGGCGCGCTCCAGAAGCGGGTGCGTCCGAAAGTGTGAATGAGCCGCGCCCGCGCTGGTCGATTGCGGTTCCTCTACGCCGCGGAGGGGCGACTGTTCGGCGCCAAGGTCGAGCCGAAAAGGCTGAGACCTCCACTGGAGCTGATCAACCTTTGTGGCGACCAACCCGAGCGGCGCAGGTCGCCCGACTGGACTCGACACTGGCAGACGGGCGCTAGCCAAAGGTGAAGCTGAAGGCCTTGATTCCCGGCGAGAAGCGCAGCTCGAGCAGGGCGTCGCGTGTCGCGCGCGAGTTGAAGACCGTGTAAAGACGATCCGAGTTGACGCTAATAGCGCCGAGTGGCCGACCGTTCAGCAGCGTCGTGACGCGGCCCTTCCCGCCCAACACGATGTAGACGTCACGCGCTTGGAAGTGGAGTTCCAGACGTGCGCCGGCGCCGGCAAGCGCCGCTTGCGAGAAGAGCGTCCACTGTCCGCCATAGGAGATCGAGTTCGGCGGCACTGTCGCATCGAGCTTGTACTCGACCGGCCTTCCTTCGACTGGCGGCGGGCCGCCGAAAAGCCCCGAATCGACTCGATCGAGACCCAGGTAGGTCTCGGGCGTGGTCACCTCGGTGGGGGTCTTGTCGACGGCTGGGCGAGAGGCGCCGCTGATGCCGAGTAGCGAGCGGATCTCGGCCTCGGTCTTTGCATAACTACCCTCGCCTAAGTGAATGTCGCGTATCCGGCCGGTCTTGTCGACGAGATAGTCCGCCGGCCAGCCCTGATTCGAGTACGCAGTCCAGGTGGAGTAGTTGTTGTCGAGCGCCACCGGCCAGTCCACCCTGAGCCTGTGAACGGCGCCGAGAACGTTCGAGAGCACGTGCTCGAAGGCGAACTCGGGTGTGTGTACGCCAACGATCGTGAAGCCGTCCGGGTGATAGGCCGCGTACCAGGCGCGCAGGTGCGGCAGCGTGCGCAGGCAGTTGATGCACGAGTAGGTCCAGAAATCGACGAGTACGACCTTGCCTCGCAGATGTGCGATCGAGAGCGGCCGGTCTAGAGGCGTATTCAGCCAGTTCGAGATCCCGCGGAAGTCGGGAGCGGCTCCGTAGTCGCGCAGACTGGTGTCCGGCAGTTTGATCGACATCCGTTTCGAGAGCCCGTCGCCGCCGTGCAGTTGCGCGAGGTGGCGCGTCGCGTAGGCGGATTGCTCGGTGTGGTGCTGAAGTGCGCTCGTATACGAACCGAGGTCGGTCTGAAGAGTCTGGTCGAGGTTGAAGACGATCGCCGTCGCGGCTGCAGCCACAACCAGCCCGAGCGCGGGACGGAACCAGCGCGTATTCGCGCGCAAGCGCCGTGACACTCGCTGGCCGCCGATCGCAATGAAGAGCAGCACCATCCCCGCGCCCAGCGCGTAGAAGAGCGTGAGCAGAACGGTGTCCGCTCCTACCTGGTGCTGTGCCGCCAGCACCGTCACGGTCGCCAGCACCGGCCCCGCGCAGGGCACGAAGACTAGACCCAGGCTGGCGCCGAGCAGAAAGCCACCACCCAGGTCGCCGCCGCGTCGCCGGCTGAGGCGCGATAGTGGCACCTCGATCAGCATTCCGATCTGCGGTACTACCAGCGAGGCGGCCACGACGAAGAGCAGGGCTATAGCGATGTTGCGGAGCAAATCCTGCGGCAGACCGAGCGCCGAGAGAAGTGCCGTCGCCGTAAGCGTGAAGATGGTGAAGCTGGCAACGAGCCCGGCGATGATCGCGTACGGCCGGCGCCGGTCGCCGGCCGCTCCGCCTGCGAGCACTATCGGCAGCACTGGCAGCACGCAGGGTGAGACAGCGGTTATGACTCCGGCGACGAATCCCACCAAAAGAAGTAAGGCCATCGCTATTGAAACGCCGGAGCGTGCTCGTTCATTTCCCGGCTTCCGGGATTGGCACCCCCGACAGCTCTGGGAACGTGACTGGCAGGTTCCCCGTACTCCGGCTACTACGCCGGTCGCGGCGTCTCGTGCGAGGCGTCGGTGAACTCCTCAAACTGGCCGCGAACCAGGTAGGCGGTTTGCTCCCCGATGTCGACGGCATGGTCGCCGATCCGCTCCAGGCACCGCGAGGCGAGCATCATCCGCATCGCCCACTCGCGCTGCGGCTCGCCGGAGCCGAGGGCGACGAGGCGATCGATCAGCTTGCGGTTGGCCCGGTCGATCGATTTGTCCATATCGACCAGAGCCTCGGGATTGCGAACGTCGCGGGTGCGGAAGTCTTCGAGCGCCGTGCTGAGCATCTCGCGGCAGCGCTCGCCCATTTCCTCCAGCGCCTCGAGCACACCGGCATCGCGCGGAAAACCGTGCGCGAGCTTGGTCAGCTTGGCGACCGTGACGCAGTAGTCGGCGATCCGCTCCAGGTGAAGATTTATGTAAAGCATCGCCAGCACCAGGCGCAGGTCGCCGGCCACGGGCGTCTGGCGCGCCAGCAGCGAGGGGATCCCCTGCTCGATCTTCAGATAGCGGCGGTCGATCTCGTCGTCAAAAGCGACCAGCTCGGCGACCAGCTCGAGGTCGTCACGCGCGAGCGCGTTGAGCGCGCCGCGGATCGCCCGATCGACCAACGCTCCCTCTTCCTGAAGCAGGCTTTCGAACTCCTCCAGCTCAGTTGCGTATAGCTCTCTCATCCAAACCGCCCCGTTACGTAGCCCTCCGTCCGTGGGTCGGAGGGGTTGGTGAAGATTCTCTCGGTCTCGTCGTACTCGACCAGCACGCCCTGGCGATTCCCGTTCGGCTTGACGTCGAGCCCGAAGAAGGCTGTCATGTCGGCGACCCGGGCCGCCTGCTGCATGTTGTGGGTGACGAT
>PMXT01000154.1 GCA_003170995.1 Actinomycetota bacterium
CGAGCGGGCAGTCCTCGAGTCGGTAGACCATGGCCGCACGATTCGAGGCGGTGAGCACGATCTGTGAGCCGCGATAGGCACGCCGCCCGGCCAAGGAGAGATCCGCCAGCGCGCGATCAAGCCGGACTCCCTCGTGGACGGGCGTCTGCCCGTGATCGGAGCAGAGGAGCACGTCATAACGATCGAGAAAGGCGTCGATTCCGCCTGCGGCTTCGACGATCGTAGCGATTGATCCGTCGGCTCGTTTGAGAGCGGCATCGGCACTGTCGGGCCCGAGCGCNNTAGAAGAGGAAGTCGAAGTCATCGCGAGTGACAAGCCAGCGACCGGCGGCCTCGGCGTAGTCGTCGACCGAGCCGCTCGCGCGCCTGAAGACGGCAGTCGGTGAGGCTCCGGTCTCGTGCGACTCGAACAGTCCGTAGAAGAAGAAGCGGCTCGGGCCCAGTACCGGTGGCGTCACTCCTGGAAGGGTCGGGAAATGACGCACGCGGCCGCGGAAGCAGGTTGCGTTGATAACGGCCGCCCGGAAACCGTGATCCTCGAGAGCTTCGAAGATCGTGACCGCGCTGCACCCGAGATGCTTCGCGTTCATCGCGTAAACCGTGTTGCGCCACCAGTTCAGGGCACCCGAGCGGCGCGCAGCGGCGAACGAGGAGCCGTACTCGATCAGCCGCCGCTCTTTGCGATCGAACCAGACCAGGTGCGGAATCCGGTGAATGCCCGGGTGCGCTCCGGTAGCGATGGTGGCCAGGCAAACAGGAGTGAGAGAGGGGAAGGTCGAGATCGCCCGCCCGAGTTGCCCGACTCGGGCAAGTTCCGAAAGCGTTGGAGCGATGCCGCGTTCGATGCCGCGCTCGAGCATGGTCGGAGTGAGCCCGTCGATGACGATCAGAACGAGTTTGCGCATCAGTCGCGAGCGAGAGTGCGGAGCCCGGCAAACCGATCGCCACCCCCGCGCGGCAACCGCAGGGCGAGTATTCCCAGCAGCACGGTTTCCAAATACCCGAGCACCGGGACGAAGGCCAGAGCGCCCGCGACCAGCGCGGCGGTGAGTAGCAGCATCGCCGTCGCCCCGCGAGTGCCGCCTCGGCTCAACGTGCGCCGGGCGAGCTCCGCGCTAGCGCAACCGCCGCCGATGCCTCCGGCCGCCCCCGAAAGAGCAGCGACGGGACCTAGGAAGAAGGCGAACGCCAGCGCGTATCCGCTCGCCGCCGCTACCAGGGCCGACAGCGGGATGGCGCCACGAAAGGGCGCCAGCAAGGCGCCAATCGCAATGCCGAGCGCGACTCCTAGACCGAGCGCAACGCCGAGCCAGTACCAGAGGCCCACGGCTCGCAGTGTAGTCACACAGGGCGTCAAGGCCGCCGGTCGAAGGTTTCGAGCGGCAGCTCGTGACTGTCGGCTTTGGTCGTACCGGCGAATTGCAGGAGCATGGTGAGGCCGTACTACTCAGACGAGCACGGAGACCGCCGAGCGTTGACACTCGAACACGGCCGAGGTCACGTCGCCGAGATCCTCACCGTCGGCGTGGAGGGGCTCTGGGCGATCGCAAACGACTTCGATGCGATCGAGGTTGTGTCCGTAAAGAGCATCAGCGGTGTGCGGCACTTGGCCGGTGAGCATGGTCAGCGCGAGTCGCGCGATGGAGCGCTTTCTCAAACGCACGGGAGCCACGAGATCGAGCCCGAGCTCGAAGCGGGCGGCGGGGGCAAAACGCAGCGGAACGGGGCCGGCGAAGGTAGAGGTGTCACCGTTGCAGATCACGGCGAAGGCGGCGCGGCCAAGCTCGCGCACCTCGAGCACGTGGTCGAGCGTGCTGCGCCGCTCTCGAAGTACGGTGACCAGCGAGCGAACGAAGGCGTAGTCACCGGGACGGCGACCTGTCTCATCGCGTCCGAGTCTGTCAACTCGGCGTACGACCTCCGCGTCGACTCCGATACCGGCCTCGAAGGCGAAGCGATAGCCGTTGACGCTGCCGAGTGAGATCCTCCGCATCCTCTTCTCGACTAAAGCCTGCCCGATCTGTGTTGCTGCTGCGATCGGGTCGCGAGGTAGTCCAAGAGCTCTCGGCAAGACGCTTGTCCCGCCGCCGGGCACGAAGCCGACGGGGATATCTCGCTCGAGGCCGTTGAGCATCTCGTTGTACCCGCCGTCCCCGGAATAGGCGATGATCGCATCGGCCGTGTCGCACGCTTGCCTTGCGAGCGCGATCGCATCGCGTGGACCACGCGTCTCGAGCGTGCTGACCGAACCGAAGCGACTCAATACCGCCTCGACACCATCGACGCCAGCATCTGTCACGCGTGTGGCCTTGCGGTTGACAATAAGAGCTATCCGCATCGTCACGAGCATGCCATACGATTGGCACTAATGTCTGGGCCGATTCGCGTCTGAATAGCATAGCTGCTATGTTCTCAACATGACGGAAGCAAGAGCCTTCGAGCGTTTGAAAGAGCGCGCGCTCAAGCGCATCGCGGGAGTGGGAGACGGAGGTTGGTTCTTCGCCCAGGTCGCCGACCAGGTCGCCGAGCAACGTTTGGCTCGCGGGCTTACACAGAGGCAGCTCGCCGAGCTGACGGGAACCACCCAATCGGCGATCGCGCGACTGGAGCGCGGAGGACGGCCACCACGGATCGACACGTTGCTACGAATTGCCGAGGCGCTCGATTGTCAACTCGTGGTGAAGTTGTCGGACCGTGGCGGTTCTCGGAGCGCCTGACGTATCGAGAGCTCGGCGATTGCCTGGCGGCTCTCGTCTCCGGAATCGAACGAGCGCTCGGCCCGAGACCGGTGCTCATCCTCGCGCCTTGTAGGAGCAGAACGTATTCGTCCCGAACGAACGGTTGGACACTCACCGAGAGAGCGGTGACCTCGAACCTATCCTCGCGGGTCTAGAGACTCAACGTCTCGGTGGGCCCGGCCTGTGTCCGATTCGGATCAGTGCGACTCGGCAAACTCGGCAAGGTCGGACCCTCAGCCGTACCACTACTACAAAGAGCTCGTTTCAAATGAAGCACTCCATTGCCTGACCGCGCTCGGCGGGTCGTCAATTGAAACGAGCCCTAACTGTTCGATTCGTTGTCGTGGTGGAAGAACCAGCGCTCGAGGCGAGCGAGGATCTCCTCGCGCGCGAAAGGCGTCACATCCAGCTCGATCCCTTCGTCGCTCGAGACGCGAAGATCGTCGCTCAGTGCCCCGTTGGCCTCGCCCAGCGCATCGTCCAGCTCGAAGCCGCGAAAGACGTAGTCGTCTTCCTTCGGCTCGGCGCTGGCGCGAAGCTGCGGATTGACCACACGACCGACGGCCCAGAGCGCCTCGGGCTGATACTCGATCCAGAGGACGATGCGCTCCTCGTTGCCCACGTCGTCGATCCCGGTCAGCGTACGCTCGGCAAAGCGGCGAGATCCGTGATTCTTCGGCATCGAACGAGGATAGCGTGCGAGCACGCTGCAAGTTGCGGATGCGGGGCCTAACCCGCCAGGTCTGGGCGACCGTCGGCGCCGCGGCTCGATCCTCTCGGCCGCGTTTCCCCAACGTGATAGGCGCTTAGCTCGAGGCCCCGCCGCTCGGCCCGAGCTCGCTCGAGCACAACCGCTGCCGCGGCCAGATCCCAGGCGGCGATGCCGTTTGATTTGAAGACGATGATGTCCTGGTCCGATTGCCGCCCCGGAAGCGCGCCGGCCACCAGCTCGTGTAGCTCGCAGACCTCGAGCCAGTCGAGGACTCCGCCCGCGATCGGCTCGATCAGGTCGCCCGACTCGAGCCTCGCCTGTGACTTGAGATCGCAACAAACCAGAGACGCGCGTTCGAGCACCGCGTTGTCGAGCTCTCGGTGGCTAGCGATATTGGCGCCCACTGCGCAAACGAGCGAGCCGGGCTTCAGCCATTCGCCACGCAACACGGGATCGGGCGAGTTCGTGACCGTGACGACGACATCGGCCCCGGCGGCCTGCGAGTGATCGCGCGCGGGCTCGGCCCCGGTTCGCTCGCAGAACGAGCGCAAGCGCTGCTTGTCACGGCAAAAGACGCGAGTGCGCTCAATCGACGGCAAGGCCGCTCGTATGCACTCCAGCTGGCCGACAGCGTGGTAACCGCAGCCGATCATGCCGAGGCTGCGAGCTCCGGGCCGAGCGAGGTGGAGTGCGGCAACGGCGCTGGCGGCGCCGGTTCTGAGCTGTCCGAGGCGGCGAGCCTCGATGACCGCGGCAAGATCGCCGCTGCGCTCGTCTTGGAGCAGAACGATGGGCCGGAACGATCTACCCCGACCGGCGACGTAGCTCTTCGAGCCGCACAGACCGGCTTCGCGGTCGACGGCCGCCATCGTCGTCATCGCCCCGCCTTCGAGCCCGAGCCGGGCGCGGGGAAATACTTCGATCACGCCGCGCGCGAGTCTTTGCTCGCACTCCTCGACGGCAGCGTTGACCGCCTCGGCATCGAGAAGATCGTTGACGTCGTCCTCGTTCAGGTAGAGCGGCACGCCTGCTCGATCGTACCGTTCGCCGAGAGTCGCTAGCCAAGCGGGCGGAAACTCTTGGCGGCGCGCCCTCCGAGCGAAGCACTGCGCCTTCGGCGCGTGCGTCTCGCTCTGCGTCACTCCGCGGGGCGGGCTGGCTGCTACTGAGGTCGAGTTTGATTCGAGTTCTTAGCCACGTCCGCGTGGATCGAGCGCGGCTGCCGTTGGGTGTCTCGCTGCCGGAACCCAGCCGTATCACAGAGGTTCTGATCGGTGCGCTTGGCGGCTACACTAGGCAAGCTGGCGCCCGTAGCTCAGGGGATAGAGCGCTGCCCTGCGGAGGCAGAGGTCGCACGTTCAAATCGTGCCGGGCGCGTTCTCGACGCGCTGACCGCCAATCGACCTATTCGGGCCGATTGGCTGACGGCGCTGACTGCAGGATGCTGCGCCAGCGCGCCGAGAAGGCGTCAAGGTTGAGAACTGGCGCGAATACCCGATTAAAGTCCTGCGGCGTGCGCGATGATAACTTCGAGGGCGAACGCTCCGGCTTCGTTCAAGTTCTTCTCGACGGCCGCACGTTTGATGTCACTGTTCGGACCGCTCCGATAGGCGATGTCCGGCGACTGCAGATCGCGGGAAGCAGATCGAACGATCCAGGCAGGACCCCGAATCGCTTTGATCACCATTTCGCCGGGCATAAATAACTCCGAAACTCGCCGCCACCTTCATTTGGAGCCGCAACGAGTTTGACCCCATTTAGAAAGGCGATCGCGAAATCGAGCGCCGGGTAGTCAGCCGTGATACCCACCACCTAGTCTTCGAGAACGCTGAGGTCGCATCCCTCGAAATCGGTCATCGCCGGTACTGCTCCTTTGCTCACGGGTTCTTCGCGGCCCGCGGATGGCGCAGTCGGCTCGTGATCTCGGTCGCTCCGCTCACGGACGTGAAGTTTCGGTCGGGCAGGAGGGCAAGGTTTGTGTGGAAGTAGTCGTTCATCAGAACGCGGAAGTAGTTGACCGGTGTGATCGTCTGATACAGACCGGTGTGTTTGATGCCGGGGAAGTAGTACGCGCTCGAGATGTTGAACTTCTCCTGGTACTGCGCGTCGGTCGCACCCGCGAAGGTGAAATGCGCCGGGTGTTCGCCTTCGTCCGACACGAGCATGATCGCCGGAGGGTTATTGCCGTAGATCGAGCGCAGGCGATCGACGAGCTTCAGGACCTGTTTATTCGTGAACTGAAGCTGTCTGAGGTATCTTTCGTTGTTGGTGAGGCCAGGAGGTAGCGGACCGCCGTTTACGTTGTACACATACGGACCGTGCGGCATCAGCATGTGGACGAAAACGAACTTCGGCGCTCTGCCTTTCTCAGACGCGAGTCGCTCGATGTCGTTGACTTGGCGGAGGAATAGAGATGCGCTCCGCCTCCTGGTTTTTGCGGCTTCTTTGCCCCAGGAAAAGATCTTGAAGTTCCCGATGCGAAGATTAGTCTTCAGAATCTTCGCTACCGCTGTTCGCTCGAGAAACTCGTCGTCCGCATCTGTGAGATGGAACGCTCTTCCCATCACGACGGCTGTCCTGTAGTCGTATCTATAGATGCGATCTGCGATTTTCGAGTGTTGCGTCACGCCCCACCAGGACGCGATCTGGATGTACTCGTATCCTTGACGCTTGAAGAACCTCGGAACGGCCGGGTCCTGGAGTCTTTGTACCAGCGCCTTGTGGTAGTACGTTGCGTCGCCTGACGTGCTCGTCTTCGACTTTGTTCGGAAGTAGCTGGCGTTGAGCGACGAGGGGAGAGACTCGATCGTACCGGGGTAGTTGCCGTAACTTCGCGTGGCTACATAAAAACCTCTCTTGCGGAGGCTGTTCAGGTAGAGCGAGTTGTCGAACCGTAGTTCCATCTTGAGGCCCGTCGGCCCCGTATAGCGATCGAGCACGATGTAGTAGACGTCGGGTTTGGTGGTTGCCGGCTTGGTCGGAACCGCCTGATCGATATCCACGTTCGCCAATGTCAGCCGCGAGCCGGAGTCGCTCAGTTCGAAGGCGGCGATGTTGTAGGCCTTGAGGAGAAACAGTATCGAAGTGACAACGAGAAGATAGGTCGCCATGACGCGCACCCAGCGATCTGAAAGCCGTCTCAGCCAGAAGACGAGAAGCACCGCCACTGCCAGCGAAAGAACGATGAAGTAGCGACTTTGGGCAGCGAAGTGAGGTACGACATTCCGATAGGCGCCGAAGAGAGGCATGAAGGTGAACGCGGAATAGCCGCCGATCGCGGCGATGATGCTCGCCCTTTCCCAGTCCTTCATGAACGGGCGGCAAAGGGCGAGAATGACGAGAGCGCTGGCGGCGACTACGAAGAGCAGCTTGAAGCCGTCCGAAGGATCGATTTCAGCGAGATTATCCCCGTTGGTGAGAAAGAAGAGAAGCGGCAAGAGTGCCGCCATGGGAGGAAGGGCAAAGAAACAGGCGTATCGGATGGCCGAGAGAAAACGCGTCATTTAGTCTTCATCAAGTAGAGAGTACGGTTGGTCCCCGGAATATCGTTCTTCTTCTGGATAGCAAAAAACTGTTCGAATGCGCTCTCGAAGTTATCTTGATCGTATTCGTCGAAAACGTCCTCGCGACTGCTGAGCATTCGCTGCACCTGAGAATCGGACTTAGGGACCCACTCGATGACTAGGAACCGGCAGCAGTTGCTTAGGAACTCCGCGACGCGATCGAAAGGAACGTTGTTGCCGATCGCCATGTGGTGAATCATCGCAAGGAAGAGGACGAGATCGACGGGGCCGCGCTGGAGAAGTGACTCGCGCTCGGTATGTGCCCATCCAAGCGCAGGACTTGGGTTAGTGAGATCTTGGACGAGAGGCAGAAGCATCTGCTCTTTAAGGTGTTTGGTCTCGAGGTAGTTCTTTTCGACAGCGGCCGGATCGATGTCGAAGCTTACGGTGTGTATATCCCGATCACTCGTGATCCGGCTGAAGAAACCCGTATTGCCACCGAGATCCCAAACGGTGGCTGGTTTAGTCGAATCGACGAAGGTTCCTATCTCAGCGCGTTTATCGCTAAACGCTGCCTCGTCGTAGTTCGTGAAGCTGTAATAGTCGGCCCACTCCGTTCCCGACGGCTTCCAAGTCAGTCGGCGCACCAGCGTCTCGAGGCTCGAGGTCATGGCTTCGAGATTAACTTTCGTGGGGCGCGACGTCTTGGTGCTGGAGGCGTAACGATTTTGTGCCCAGGCGTGCAGGTGCAGGTGAATAGCGAGCGATGGCCGCATCAGCGTTCTTCGCGGTAGGATCTTGGTAGCGAGATCGAGGGGAATACCGTCGATATGTAGACGCATCAACCCCGAGAGGCGAACGTCGCAATAGGCCATGAGAGCGAGTGGAGCTACGAAATGCTGGCAGAATTGGCGGTAGGCGATCCACGGAGAGCCAGCCTCATAGGCTTCGAAAGAAAGCGTGTCGATGAGGATCGGCGAGCCGCGGTAAAACTGGATGTTGTAGGCGCTGGCATCCTTGAGCGTCATGCCGCGTTTTAGTGCGCGGCGCTGGATCGCAAGGGTTGTCAGAGCGGCGTCTTTGAGCTGAGAGAAGCTCCACTCGTAGGGGTAGGAGATGAACTCGACCAGCTCCGGGCGAAGAACCTTGTATGGAGAGTCGTCGCCTCGAGGCCTAACGCGCATCTCCTCTTCGTGAGGTATCAAGAGGCTCGCCGATGTGAGCTCGTCGTAGAGACCGGACGAGTGAAGCAAGTCGTAGTGCGGGCGATAGCGGTTGCTTACCGCGCGATAGAGCGTGCCTTCTTGTGAAAAAAGGTACCCACTCGGATCTCGAAAAGAGCTGTGGTGCCTATCGCTCACTAATCAGTTCGCGTCTTCGTTCGGCTTTCTATTGAAAATAGATGCCACGGCGTTCTTTATCTTCGAAAAGAAAGCGCCAACGGCGACAGAAACTGCGACGAAAGTTGCTACCAAACCTTGAATAAGAAGGCTACCGGTACCAGCGTCAATATACGCGGGTCGTAACAAACCGTGAAGCATAAATCCATCTCCCAGTTCGACAAGTCGCGGGGTATAGCCGCCAAGATCGGAGGCATTATACCGACTTTGTCATCGCTTTACCCCAGTCTGGAGCCGGATGTGCGCGAGGATGGTCAGCGCGCCGCGTCGGCTGTTCGGCCACGAAGCCAGGTTGGCGCTACCGGTCTTCTCGTGCCCCGCTACTGCCGTGGACTCGACTAACCGAGCTGGCCGCGATCGGCGAGCGGGAGCGCGAAGATCTCCTCGACAGAGGATCGACGGGAGGGTCGGAACCCGGGCGAGGAGGATTGGCGCGTGAACGCGACTGTCGTCCTTGCCCACCCCCAGCCCGGCAGCTTCAACCATGCGATCGCAGGCTCGAGCGGCCTGCGCAAATCGGGCCTCTTCATTCTGTAAGGAGCTCCTAGAACTCGAATAAAAATGAAGCACTCAACCGCCCGGCCGCGCTCGGCGGCGCGCTGC
>PMXT01000088.1 GCA_003170995.1 Actinomycetota bacterium
ATTTTGTGAGCCGTTTTCCATGAAGCGTTTTCTTTCACAGGCGCATTGGCGACATATTAAAGGCGAGACAGAGGCGCCCCGCTGGGCGCCTCTGTCTCGTAACGAACCTCTTTCTACCTACCTACCGTAGTGGTCGTTCTCACGAGGCATACGGAGTCGTGTACGTCTTGCAGTCCTTCTTGAAGGCGCCCACACAGACCGCGCTCTTCGTCAGGAACTTCTGACTGAAGAGGATCTGATAGTTAGCCATGTTGACGATCATCGGTGTCTCGAGGATCGACGGTACGTTCCGCTTGCCAACGGAGTCGTTTACCGTGCCATTGGTCTTCACCGCGGTGCCCTTGATGATGGCGATTGCGGCAGCGGCCGCCGCCTTGGCCTCGAGCGGAACCGGCTTGTAGACGGTCATCGACTGCCAACCCGAGATGATGTTCTGCACACCGCCCGGTGTTGCATCCTGGCCGGTGAGTGGCACCGGGTTGAGCTTGTGATTCTGCAGGTCTGTGACAACCGAGCCAGCGAGACCGTCATTGGCGCTGAGGACAGCGTCGATCTTGTTACCCGTCTTCGTGAGCATCTGGTTGAAGTCGGTTGCCGCGATGGTGTTGTCCCAGTTCGTGACTGCCTGCTGCGGGCCCCACTGGAATTCGCCCTTCTTCTCGAGCGGATCGAGCACGGTGTGTGCGCCCTGGGCGAACAGCGTGGCGTTGTTGTCGGTCGGAGCGCCATCCAACTCGGCGACAACCGGCTTCTTGCCAGCACCGATAAGACCCTTCGCGTTCATGGCGGCGATGAGGGCCTGGGCCTGGAGCTTGCCGACCGTGACGTTGTTGAACGACACGTAGTACGACGCCGAACCGCCAAGAACGAGACGGTCGTAGTCGATCGTCTTCACGCCCGCGGTCTTCGCGGCCTTCTCGATCGAGGCACCCGTACCGGAGTCGAGAGCATCGACAAGGATCACCTTTGCCCCGTTCGTGATGCACGTCTGACCCTGGGTGATCTGGGTATTGGTGTCACCCTGCGCATTGACGACGGAATAGGTGACGCCGGCTGCCTTGAACGCCGCCGAGAGAAGCGGTGCATCGAAGAGTTGATACCGAACCGAGGACTTCGTGTCCGGTAGCAAGGCGCAGACCTCGGTCTTGCCACCGTTTGCACTGGTGCTACTGGATTTCTTCTTACTACCACACGCAGTCACGGTGATCGCGAGCATCACGGCGATCAGCGACAGCGCTCCTACGATCAAGAGCTTCTTCACGTCTTCCTCTCCTTAATAGTTAGTAGTTCTCCAGCAGCGAAGCCTGCAGCACAAACACAGACGTAACGGCTACGCGGAGAACGGCCCTTTAGCGAGCAAGAGCGGCCAGCTGGCCATATTCCCTTTCCCCCCTAACCCCTCCTCTCTAGCCCGTGCGGTGGTAGGCACGCGCAAAGTTAGTGGCTCAGCGACTTATAACACGAAAACCACTCAGCCGAAAAAGGTGCGGGAAGCGAGGCCCGTAAGCTCCGATAATCGTCGTTACCGCGGCCGTGAGGAGTGTTAATGGCCTATCCCGCTAGGCCTACACGACCGAAGCGATCGCGCATCCCTTCTTATGGGATAGGCCCAAAGCCGATCGATCCGAGCCGCTAGCGCTCGCCTGTGTCGCGTCGCTCGAAGCGCACTGCCAACCGATCGATGCGTGAGCCCTCGACCTCGAGTACCTCGAATTGCATGCGATCGTGCTCGACGACGTCACCGGGGCCCGGGGCATGACCGATCTGACCGAAAACGAAGCCGGCGAGCGTATGATAGTCCTCGACCGGCAGATCGGCACCGAACTCTTCGTTGAAGTCGTCGATCGAGAAGGTGCCGTCGACATGGATGGTGTCCTCGGCTATCCGCTCTACCGACTCGTCGGGCAAATCGAACTCGTCCTCGATCTCACCCACGATCTCCTCGAGCAGGTCTTCCAGGGTGACGATCCCCTCCATGCCACCGTACTCGTCGACGACGATTGCCATGTGCTGGCCGGTACGACGGAAATCGGCCAGCAGCGCCGCCAAATCCTTCGTCTCGGGCACCAGGTGCGGCTCGCGTAGGAGCTCCTCGACCTTCACCCGCTCGATTCCGACCTCGTTCATCTGCGAGAAGATGTCGCGCACGTGCAGAATGCCGATGATGTTCTCGAGCGTGCCGCGGTAGACCGGGTAACGGGTGTAGGGCGAGTCGATGACGGCGCTCAGGCACTCGGCGGGCGGCAGATCGATCGAAAGCGCGACCACCTCGGGCCGCGGCACCATCACGTCTGAGGCCTCCTTGTCGGCAAAGTCAAAGACCTTGTAGAGCATCTCGGTCTCCTCCTTCTCGATCTGGCCATGCTCGCTCGAGGATTCCAGCAGCATGCGCAGCTCGGCCTCAGAGAGCGGCGGCGTCCCCGCTTCAGGAGATTTCATACCGAGCAACGCGAGCGCCAAATCAGAGCTTCTCTGAAGCACCCAGATGAGCGGCTTGAAGACGAAGAAGAAGACCTGTACCGGCGCCGAGACCGCCAGCGCAACCCGATCGGAGTAGCTGAGCGCGATTCCCTTCGGAACCAGCTCGCCGACGACAACATGCAAGAAGGTCACGATCAGGAAGGCGAGCGTGAAGGCGACCACGGTGCCGGTTACGTTGCCGAAGACCCGCGCCAGCACCGGCTCGCCCAGTGCGCCAATGCCGAGGCTGGTGGCGGTGACCCCGAGCTGCATGGCAGCGATGAAGCGCGGCGGCGTAGAGACGAGCCCTAGCACCACACGGGCACGCCGACTGCCCTGTCCCTCGAGCTCGCGTAGGCGTGTGCGCCTCGCCGTTACGAGGCCATACTCGGCCGCCACGAAGAACGCATTAAGGAGAACCAGGGCCACGACGGCCAGAAGCTCGAGAGCCAGGCTCATGATCGCGCCTTCGGCGGCTGTCTATAAGGGAGCGACTCGTCGTCCAAGCAGGATCTGCAGAAAAGTATATGCAAGCGGCCTCGGTTCGTAGCCCCGGCGTGCCTCTCGGAGCCGTACTCGCTCTCGAGAAACGCTGTGTGCGCCCATTATTCCGCTCCGTACTCCGGATGAGTAACGCGACCGTCGGTGCTCACTGGTGGATGGATCTTCCGGCGCGGCGACGCCGTGGCGACCTGGACGCTGGGCCTTCGGTCGATGGCTATTACAGACCGGATCCCCCAAAAGGGGCAGGAATGAGATCACCCGTACTCAAGTGGATGGGTGGCTTCGCCGATACGGCATCAGACCGCCGAAGCGCCTATCAAACGGACGAGGCGGCTTGAAGAGGCGTCGAAAACTCAGCCATCGTAAGAAACGAGAGCCAACCCGTGCCACAGGACATCACTTGTTTGATTGTCGACGATCACGAGGTCGTTCGCGAAGGTCTCAGACTTTCGCTCTCACGCGCCTCGCACATCCGCGTAGTTGGTGAGGCGTCCGACGGCGCGAGCGCCGTGGCGCTTACAGAGAGAAGGCGCCCAAACGTGGTGATCATGGACGTGCGTATGCCGGGTATGGACGGACTGCAGGCAACGCGCGAGATCACCGCGAAGGTGCCCGAAAGCGCGGTTCTCCTGTTCACCGCTCACAACGAGCGCAGCTTGCTCGGGCGCGGGCTGGAGGCGGGCGCCAGGGGCTATATCCTCAAAGAGGCGCCGCATCAGACGCTGCTCCGAGCGATAGAGAAGGTCGCCGAGGGAGAGGGCTATGTGGATCCGGCGTTGATGCCGAGCTTCCTCAACTCCAGGGACAAAGAGGACATGCTGACCGCGCGCGAGCGCGAGATCCTCCAGCTCCTGGCGGACGGAATGTCGAACGTGGAAGTAGCAGGGAAGCTCTTCATCAGCCAGGAGACGGTCAAGAGCCACGTCCGTCACATCCTCGCCAAGCTCGAGGCCGACACCCGCACCCACGCCGTAGCGATCGCGCTACGGGAGTCGATCATCGACTAATCTCCTTGCGCGGCCGTAATCGATGGAGGAGCGAGTGGCCGAACCGGATCAGGTAAAAGGTGGGCCCGCGCTCGAAAAAAAGGAGCGTAGCGGTAAGCAGAGCGAGAGTGAACGTGCGCGGTTAGCCGATCAGCTGATCGCCGCCGAGCAGGAGGAGCGCCGACGCATTTCGCTCTTCCTCCACGATGGGCCGGTGCAATCGCTCTCGGGAATCGCTCTGATGCTCGACGCGGCGCTGCACCAGCTGTCGACCGGCAATCTCGAAGAGGCGACGCAGGTGATCGAAGCGGTGCTCGAGCGACAGCGCTCGACGATCAAGGCGCTGCGCGATCTCTCCTTCGATCTCGAGCCGGTTGTTCTGCGCGATCAAGGCTTCGAGCCGGCCGTCAAGGCGCTGGCCGAGAATGTCGGCATCTCCAACGAGATCCACATCGAGCTCGAGACCGGCTTCGCCGAGAGCCTGGCCGAGCGAGCTCAGGTCGTCTTCTACCAGATCATCCGCGAGGCCTTTCACCAGGCGATCCGGCGCGGCCCGCCGACGCGCGTGGCAGTCGCCGTGCACGAGCTCTCCGACAACCGAGTAGAGCTGATCGTGGCCGACAACGCCCCGGGCGAGCGCCGGCGCGCGAGCTACGAGACGATCGACGAGCGTGCCCGGATGCTCGGCGGCAAGGTCAGCGTGCGCGCGGCCAGCGGCGGCGGGACGCTCGTACGCGTGATCGTCCCTCCCTACGCCGCCAAGCGCTAACGCGCAGCTCTACCGGAATAAACTTTATGGTTCGCACCATGAGCGAAGAGCGCTACCTCCTCTATGTCTGGGCAGCGGGCGGCTACGCGCTGGAGGAGCGCGAGGGCGAGCTTCCGGAAGTCGGCAGCCAGCTCACTGTCGGCGACACTCGCCTGCTCGTGAGTAAGATCGCCCCTTCGCCACTCCCGAACGACCCGCGGCCCTGCGCCTACCTGCAGCCCGCCTAACAACGGCCGGCGAGTACGTTCTCCATCGCGTTGTGAGCAGACGTCGCATCGAGCACCGACTCTAGACAAGGGAGCGCCCTAACCAGCCCAGCGTTTTTTGGCCGACGCCGTTACTTCCAACAGCTCTTCATTCCTGGGTAGAGGAGGTCTTTCGGAGCGTGAATGGAGCAGGGAGGAACTTCCGAGCCGTTGTAAACAATCCGCCAGTGCCCCGAGTCGCTCCTCTTCAAGAGCCAGTACCCGTTCCCCCCGAACCTTCCGCACCTCTTGGTCGCAGGGTCGTATACGTCGATCGACTCTGCTCGCGCCCAGCTCGGATCCGAGGAGAACTTGATATTTATCGTGGCGCAGCTCGCCGGAACGCGGAATTCCCTCGGTAGCGCCAGTGAGATCGCCGCTTTCTCCCGCTTGGAACTGCTTTTCCGCTGGCCGAATCTCCCCACGAAAACAGGACTGTCGGTATTGCCGACTCTCCAAACGAGAAAGGAGTCGGTGAAGAAGACGGTTTCGTATCGACTCGTCGGCGTGTGGTAGCAGAACAGGTCGGGGGATCCTCCCTCTCCGCTCACCTCGCAACGCAGCTCGACCGACGGGACGCGGAGCACGTCGCCATGGCGCCCGGTGTAGACGTGACGGGTGACTTTCGCTGAGACCTCGCCGAACCTCATCACCCGGCCGGCAACGAAGCCGAGAACGAACACGCCGGCGATCGCGCACGCGGCGATCGCGAGCAGCGGGCGAAAGCGGGTGGAAGCGGGCACTCTGGCTCTCCTCGTCGGATCTCCAAATCGCCGAGCCACGAGCACGACGCGGCGAGTCGGCCGACTCTACTTCAATCGCCTGCTCGCGATCAAGGAGACGAGGCCGTCTGGCCTCTCGATCGCGGCAATCGCTAGTGCCCTCGACTAGAGCGAGGCGCCGTGCTCGTCCGCATACCCGGTGACGAGTGCGTCGACGGCGTCCACGCCCTGGCCGTAGGCGGCGTTGATACGGACGAACGCCTGCCACTTCGCCGGTAGCGCGTCCTCGGGGAAGATCGCCTCGACCGGGCACTCCGGTTCGCAGGCGCCGCAGTCGATGCACTCCTCGGGGTCGATGACGAGGATGCGATCGGCCTCGTGGATGCAATCGACCGGGCAGACATCGACACAGGCCTGATCTTTGACGTCGATGCAAGGTTCGGCGATGACGTAGGTCACGCGGCGTACTCTAGCGGCCCGACCAGCCTTGGCAACCGATCGCTGCTCTTCACCCCAGAATGAGCTCCGAGACCAGATCCGCCGCGTTCTCGATGAGTACCGAGCGATCGACGACGAGATCGAAACCGGCCTCCCGAGCCGCACGCAGACTGGAAGGATCAGCGTGGCTGGCGTAGCCGAGAATCGGCGTCTCGGGGTAGGCGTCGGAGATCTCTCCGGGCTCGATGCGCGTAACGTCGGCGACGACGAGATCGGGCGCCTCGATGCTCTCGGTCGAGGTCAGTTGATGTCCGGCCAAAAGCTCGCTCAGCTTCCTCACGAAAGGAGGATCGACCCCAGCCAACAGGATCTTTGCCACGCCGGCAGGGTAACACGGTCTCGTGACCTCGAGCGAGTGCGGTGAAACGCCTTGGATCAGCCCCACAGACCTTCGAAACGCGACGCGAACGGCCACTACTGCTGGACGATGAAGACCTGCGTACCGACACGAACGTGGTTGAACAGCCACTCGGCGTCAGGGATGTACATGCGAATGCAGCCATGCGACAGCGAGTAGCCGATCGACGAGGATTCAGGCGTTCCGTGGATGCCCACGCCCGAAGCCGAGAGACCCATCCAGCGCGTACCAAGCGGGTTGCCCGGTCCCGGCGGTACCGGCTTCTCACCTTTCGCCCAGGCCGAGTTGGGCGGATACCACCAAGGGTTCTTCCACTTGACCACGATCTCGTAGTGCCCGAGCGGCGTCGGATAGATCGACTGCCCGGTCGCCACCGGGAAACGCTTCCAGAAGTGCATGCCTTTATAGAGGTACAGGTGATTGGAGCCTCGCCTGATAACGATCACGGGACCAAAATTCGCCTTGGTCAGATGTCTCGAGATCTTCTTCAACGGTAACGTCAGCGCGAAGCGCCGGTTCGCCGCCAGAGCAGCCCTGATCGCCCGCTGCACCGCGGTCACCTTGATTTGGTGGCCGGGACGTCCGTCGGAGATCTGGGGGCGCAGATGCCGCAGGTAGACGTGAGCGTCGACCGGCGCGCGGTTGAAGCGCCTGCCTAGTTTGAGTACGTACTTGTGCAGCTTGCGAGCGTTCACGGTGACCCTGAGCGGTACCTTTTCACCGGGTTGCACACTCTGCGCGACGTTGAGCGCGCCTTCGATGTCAGGATGCGCCGAGATCTCGCTCGGAGCCAGAGCGACCCGCTTCCCGCCGATGCGAAGCACAAGCGACCTGTTGAAAGCGGCCTCGATCATCGCCCTGGCGGTATCGACGTCCATTCCTCCGACGGGCACACCGCCGACGGTTACGCCACTGGCGATGACGATAGGCGTGGTTGTCGACGCGGTCGTGGTGGTGGTCGTGCTGCTCGAGCCGGTGCCGGCAGTCTGGGCCGGAGCGGTTGCGACCACCGCGAAGGATGCGAACAGGCCTACAACAGCCAGTAGGAGCCCCAAGAAGAAGCTGGTCGTTTTACTCGATCTCATGGATTCGTTGCGCTAAACGGCCGCGGGTCGTTCGTGATGATAGCGTCGATCCCGGCTTCTATCACGCGACGGCCAACGTCGGCGTCGTCCACCGTCCAGGCGATCACGGCGACTCCACGCTCGTGGCAACCCTGTACCAGGTCGACGCCGATAACGCCGTGGTGGAGAGTCACCGCGGCGGCACCGGTCTGCTCGAGCCAGGTGCCGATCCGGTGTCGCAGCAGCAGACGCATATCCCATAGAGCCAGCGGGATGAGCGGCGCAAGCACCCTGCGCTCGGATAGGCGCCGCCTGTCGGCGGGATAGGAGACGCTGCGGGCGATCTCGGGCGCTAGCGCGCGTAGGCAGACGAGTTGCGATCGCTCGAGCGAGCAAAGGAGCATTCGGTCTTGAAGCTCGTGCCTGCGCACCGCTTCGACCAGTGCGTGCTCGTGGCCCCTGCTCTTGAGGTCGATCAGAAGCGGGCCCGAAGTAAGCCGCTCCCCGGCGAACTCCAGTACCTGCTCGAGCGTCGCCAGCTCGGGATCGAGGCGTTGAAGCTCGCCCAGCGTCCGCACGCCTGCATCGCCGCGGGCAGCGTCGTGACAGAGCTCGGCCAGATCGAGCGAGTGCCCGGCCACGAGCGTCCCGTCAGCGAGAGCTACGACGTCCACCTCGAAGCCAGCAGCTCCGTAGGCGAGCGCCAGCTCAAACGAGCGCAGGGTGTTATCGGGTGCCAGCACCGGCAAGCCCCGGTGACCGATTACGAGCGGAGGTCGCTCCCCTCTCAGAAGTGGCTCGATCACGGCGCGGTCGGAAGCGTCCGCTCCTCGTCGAGCGAGGCGCTCTCCCGGGCTGCGTTGACGATCATCCGATCCACGACCCACTCGACCGGAGGAGCGAAGAGGATGAGCGCCGCAAAGAAGGAACCGACGACCGTACCGACGGCTAGTTGGCTGATTCCACTTGCGCCGCGTTCTAGAAGCGGACGCGCCACGACCGGGACAATCGTCACGCAGAGCGCCGCGACGAGCACGATCGCCCCGAGCAGAGAAGAGTTCGACCGGCGATCGGCGAGCCTGCCACCGAGCCAGTAGCCAAGCGAGAGAGAGGCGAGGGTGAGGCCGATGATGTTCGCCCAGAC
>PMXT01000162.1 GCA_003170995.1 Actinomycetota bacterium
TCTTCAGGCCCCAGCGCGCCAGGTGAACGAGCCCCGGCTTGGGATCGCGCACGGAGAAGACCGCCTCGACGTAGGGCGGGCGCGGAAACACCGTGCGCTCGCCGGCAAGTAGCGTGATCGCCCAGCGCTTGCGG
Source organism: Actinomycetota bacterium (assembly GCA_003170995.1). Lineage (GTDB taxonomy): Bacteria > Actinomycetota > Thermoleophilia > Gaiellales > Gaiellaceae > Fen-549. Next base: position 135 of record PMXT01000162.1, read on the forward strand.
GCGCCTTCGCTCGTACGCGGGCTCGGCGGATCGCCGGTCAAGTCGCGGTAGGCGATCAGGGGCAGGTTCACGCCGCAGGCGTCGGACAGCGTGTGCCACTGCCAGAGCCGCGGGTTGATCTCCATCAGCTTGTAGGAGCCGTCACGCTCGTCTCGTTTCAGCTCGACTTGCGAAAGGCCTACGAACTCGCAAGCGCGCAGCAGCTCGAGTGAGGAGATCACGAGATCAGGGAGCCAGAGCGACTCGCCGACTCTGCAGGTTCCGACGCCGGGAGGCGTCTGGCGCAGCTTGCGCCCACAGAAGACGCCGAGCGCTTCGCCGTCGCGATCGAGGTAGCTCCCGACCGTGTACAGGGCGCTGTCCGAGCCTCGAACGACCTCCTGCAGCATGGGCACGAACGGCTCCGCCTTGGCGTAGGCGTCATCCAGCTCGGCGAGCGTCTCGCAGCGGAAGGCCTGACGCTGGAACGCCAGCCTGAAGCCGATCGGCTCGGAGGGCTTGACCAGCAGCGGTAGGCCCAGTTCCTCGACGGCGGCGCGTGCCTCGGCGGCCGAGCTCGGATAACGCGTGGCCGGAATCGCTACGCCGATCTCCGTCGCGTGTTCGAGCTGGAAGCGCTTGCGCTGCAGCGGCTCCAGGCGCTGCCAGTCGGGGAACGGGTAGAGCAGTCCGCCGCCGAGCGAGCCGGCCGCTCGGGCGACGGCAGCCAGACCGTCGTCGTGGGTGGGAAAGATCGGAGCCGGCGACGGCAGCAACTCCACCAGCTCAGTGAGAAAGGTGGCGAAACGCTCCTGCTCGAGGTTGGGGTCGGGGCAGAGCACAGGCAGTGCGTGACGCGAACGCAGGCCAAGCGCACTCGGACGGTGATCGAGCGCAAGCACACGCACCCCTGCCCTGGCGAGCGAGCGGACGGCGCCGAGACCGTTCACCCAGCCCACGTCCAGAACCAGCGCCGGCGCCGAGACCGAGCCCGCCAGGTGGCGCGCGATCCGCTCGCGCTCGCTGCGATCGATCAGATTGGCCGCCGTCACAGGCCGATCGTACTTTGGGCGCGCTTCGAATGAAGCACTCCACCTCCTGACCACGCTCGGCGGGTCGTCAATTGGAACGAGCTCTTCGAGCACTCGCGCACCGGCCGCAGATACGATCCGGCGCCGGCTCCGGATCTCCGGCAATCTGTAGCGATGCTCGAGACTGAACTAGAAGAGAAGCCGCCCGGAAAGGCGGGTTTCGCGATTCGCGGGCAGATGTTCCGTCTTGCCCGTCAATCTCTCGTCTATGGCGTCGGGCCGGTGGTCTCAAAGTTCATCGGCGTCTTCCTGCTCCCGCTCTACACGAGCTACCTGACGACGAAGGACTACGGAGTAGTCGCGCTGCTGATGTCCGCCGAGGTCGTGGCGGTGATCGTCTTCCGGGCCGGGATCCAGAATGCCTTCTTCCGCTTCTACTACCTCTCGTCCGATCCGCTCGAGCGGCGCACGGTCGTCCGCACCTCCTTCTGGTTCACGATCACGAGCGCAACGGTCGGGCTGGTGCTGGGGCTCGTGCTCGCGCCGGAGATCGCCTCGGTGCTGGGACTCCATCCCGGCCAGATCGACCTTGTGCGCGCGACCGCCGTGCTCCTCTGGGCGGACATGAACTACCAGCAGCAGGCGGCGGTCTTTCGCGTCGAGCACCGTGCCATCGCGTATTCCATCGCCAGCGTGAGCAACGTCGTCATCACGGTCGGAGCGACTGTGACGCTCATCGTCGGGCTCCACAAGGGGCCGCTGGGCCTGATCGTCGGCAATTTCACCGGCACCCTGTGTGTGTACACGGCGCTTCTCGTCTATCGCCTCAGGTTACTCGGCTTCGAGTTCGACTTTCGCCTCTACCGCGCGATGGAGCACTTCGGCCTGCCGCTACTACCCTCGGCGCTCGCTCTGTGGGCGACCAAGTTCTCTGACCGATTCTTCATCAACTACTTCCTCGACAAAAACGAAGTTGGCGTCTACTCCTTCGGCGTCATGATCGCTTCGGCGCTGGTGCTGGTCATCACCGCCTTTCAGCTTGCCTGGCCCGCCTTCGCCTACTCGATCGAAGACGACGAGGAGGCTCGCCACACCTACGCCTACGTACTCACCTATTTCCTCTTCTTCATGACCTGGGTGGCCGTCGCGCTATCGCTGCTCGCGCCCTTCCTGGCCCATCTACTCGCCGGCAGGCCCGTCTTCCGCCCGGGCGCCCGTTTCGTACCGGTGCTCGCCTTCGGCACCGTGATCTTCGCCGGCTACTCGGTGGTGGTGATCAGCATCGGCCGGATACGTAAAACCGGCGCAAACTGGATCATCACCGGCTTGGGGGCACTTGTCGACGTCGCGCTGAACATCCTGCTCATCCCGCGCGTAGGCGCGATCGGCGCGGCGTTCGCGCTACTCGGCGCGTACGCGGTGATGTTCGTAGGGATGAGCTGGCACGCGCAACGACTCTTCCCCGTGCCGTACCAGTGGCGCCGAGTAGTGACCGTGCTCGGCGTCGGGGCCGGACTCGTTCTGGCCGGCAAGGCGGTCTCGGTCTCGGCTCCGCTGGGCCTTGCTATCGCGGCGGCCTTCCCGGTCGTGCTCTTCGTTTTCGGGTTCTACCTGGCTTCCGAGCGAGCTCAGATGGCCAGACTCGCTCGCCGCCTAGTACACAGGCAACCGGCCTAGCGCTCTAGTCGAGCCGACTCTCAGCTCACAATGATGAGCGCGCTTGCCTTGTACAGCCCAGAGCGAACGGTCACCCGGTAGCGGCCAGGCGTCGCCGGAGCGCGTAGCGCAAGCGAACGACTCGAAGCCAATCCACGTCGCCCGACGAACCGCCAGCGTACGAGCTTGCGATCGGTCGATATCGCGAGCCTGAAAACCTTTCCGGCGCGAACATGGATGCGCCCCGGTCGCAGTTGAAGAATGCGTACGCGCACAGAGGTCGGTGCGGTCGCAGCCGATTCGTTGCCGACGGAGTCGACTGCCTTCAAGGTCAAGTTGTGCCAGCCCATAGATAGGCGACCGTCGACCGTTCCCTGCCAGTCGAACATATTGGACTTACGTGCTCGGTATTTCGTCGTCTCAACCAACTTCCCATCCACGAAGAGAAGTACGCGAGCGCCCTCGCTCACTCGGTAGCTGATGTGAAGGAGATCCTTGTTGCCATCGCCATCGGGCGAGATCATGTGCGAGCTCACAGAGACCGAGGTGATCTCGGGCGCCTTGGTGTCGAGCCGTATGACGTTGGGTAGCACGATCTTCCGCCGTGTGAGGCGGACGAGCACTTGGTAGTTCCCATCCGGGACGAGTCGACCGGTGTTATCGCGCCCGTTCCAGATCAAGCGAAGCGGCCCCGGCGGCCTGTCCTCACCGCTGAGAAGCCGCCGAATCTCCCCACGCCCCGGCCGGATGATCGAGAGCGTGACTCGCTCGCTATGGCGAAGCGAGAACCCGACCCGAGCCTTCGACTCGTTGCAGTGGCAGGTAGGCGAGAACAGCTTCGTGACACGAGTGCGAATTATGGGCGACGGCGTGAGCTTCAGGTGCTCGGTCACCACAAAGGCGAGACCGGTCGCCAACATCAGAAGCGTGACGAGTACGGGTGGGCCAAAGCGCTTAAACACGGGCGAATTGAGTTTACGTGTCACTCAGCCTTGTGTGGCAGGAGAGCAGAAACTCGCTCGACAAGCTTATTGCCCCGTGGTAAGCTGAGATTTGCTCTCGAGCTGCCGCCAAAGTGACCTCTACGATCGCCACCATTCTCGTCTGCGAAGACGACCCTAGTCTTCGCCTCTTGTTTCGACTCTCCATCGAGCCGCACGGCTACCGCGTCGTCGAGGCCGGTGACGGCAGGTCGGGAATCGAGCTAGCACGAAGCGTCGAGCCCGATCTGGTTGTCGTCGACATGCGTCTGCCCGACTGCAGCGGCGTTGAGGTTGTGCGAGCGCTCAGGGTTGCGCCTGCGCTCGAGAAGACTCCGATCTTGATGGCGACAGGAAGCATGCAGCCTGGCGATCGGCTAGCGGCGGAGGACGCAGGTGTCGACGCCTTCCTCTACAAGCCCTTCAACATGGCCAGGCTGGTCGAAGAGATCGAGCAGCTGCTCGGAAGGCGCGAGATCGGCGACGTCGGCCTCCCGCTTCGTCGTTTGCACTGACGATTGCGATTTCGAAGCGGGGCTGGCTGTGCGCTCGAGTGGTGCGACGGCGTCACATTGCTCGCAACACTCACTGATCGAGCAGCAGCCCCCGAATGCAGCGCGGGTCGCCCTTGGCTTCACCGCGCTACGGAGTACGGACTGCGTCACCCCTAATCGCGAACTCCTCACCTGGGAGCGTGAGCGGGGCAGCAACCGCGATCGCCAAAAAACCCCAGGTCATTGGATCTTCGAAGAAGCCCGAGTAGAAGAGACTGTGCACGGCAATCGCCGTTAGGGCCAGCGCACAGACAAGCTGAACGCGCCCCGAGAAACTCGGCCCGGCGCGCCGGAAAGTCACGAGCAAAGCTGCGCTGAGAAGCCACAGGAAAAGCACTAAGCCGATCACTCCCTCCTCCGCGGCGACCGTCACCGGCGCGGTGTGCGAGGTGACCTTGCGTAGATCTTGCCCAGGCAGCCCGATGAGATCGGCATAGGCGCGTCTGAAGCCACCAATACCGACGCCGATGAGCGGGTGATCGACGGCGATTCGAATCCCGTGCGTAACGAGGGTCGAGCGAGTCGAAGTGATGCTGCTCAGATCGCTCTTCTTTCCGTCGAGCACCCGCGCTCGCGCTTGCGGCGTCACCAGTGCGACAGGAACGATCAGTATCGATAAGGCCACGAGCGGAATCACCGCACGCCGGCGCCAGGCGACGAGAGCAGCGGCCACGACCCCGACGACAAGAGCCGTGAAGCTCGACTGCGAGAAGGAGAGCGCGAGCCCGATCCAGAGTGCGGCAATCGCGACTGTCGCGATGGCCAGCCAGGGGCGCCCGACACGCATAACCACAAGTGCGAGACAGGCGAGTATCGCGAGCACGAGAAAACGTCCGTAGATAGATGGGTCCCAGAACACCGAGTTGACCCGGAAGAAAGGCGCATAGGCGTTCGAGTTGATGACCTTCGGGTTCCAGAAGATGTCACGCGTCTCGTACTGATAGACACCAACCAGCGCGAAGACGAGAGCCATCGCGACGAGCTGCACGAGAAGACCCTGAAGTAGCCGCCGCGACCAGCGCAACCGAGCGAGCGAGAGTGCGAGATAAGTGAACGGCAGCAGAGCCGCATCGAGCTCGGTCGACCCTCTTCGGATATCGACGCTCCAGATAAGCGAGATCGCGCTCCAAACGACGAACGCCGCCAGCGGCCACGCGATCGGCCCGAGCTCTCGCGACCGCTTGTCGCCCCGGTAAATCTCCAGCGCGAGCACGATCGTGGCCGCCGTGATGATCAGGTAGAGCAGGGCGAACGAGCTGTAGATCGATCCACTCAGCTTGAATGGAAGGCGGACCGGGACGCAGGCCAATGCGAGAATCGGCAGTAGCTGTGGCAGGCGCAGCAGCGCGACGATGAGCACCGCTGTCACCGCGAGCACAACCGCGGCAACTGTCAGCAGCGGTACGAGGCTGGAATGCGGCGCGAACGCTGCGGCCGCGAGCCCACCTCCACACACCGTGAGCGCAAGTCCGACAAACCGTACGCCTCGATGCCTACCCAGCAGTAGGCCGACTATTCCGAGCGCCGAAAGCGGGCCGCCGATTTGCGCGAGCGCGTCCATAACCTTCTCGTCAGCACCCCGCGCCCCGCGCCCAACAAGCCCGGCGCGGCCTCACCTTGCAGGGTGAAACCGTCAAAGCCGAGCAAGTGTACAGCGGTGGCGCCGACTCACAACAGCAAAGGGATTTGCGAGCTCCTCTTTCGAGCGAGAGTCACTAGGGCGAGAGCTCATCAGCCGTCGTGGCGCCGGCGCGCCGGCCGATAAAGAGACGGCCTCCCCAGACTGCAAGCGCAAGAGCGCCCAGCCCGATGCCCACGAGAACAGTGATGTCGGTCCAGTTGCCCGGTAGCGGCTTGAGCAGCTTGAAACCACTCAGTAGGAGCACGACCGAGAAAGCGATACGGAGCACCCTGTCCGGAATGCCGACGCTCACCTGGCTACCGATCATGATTCCGGGAATCGAGCCCGGAAGCATCCAGAGGAGCGCGTGCCAGGCGACGTCACCATTGACGACGTGACCGAGACCCGCCACCCAGCAGAGAGCGGCAGCGTGGAAGATGTCGGTGCCCACGATGCGTCGAGCTGTAAGCGGAAAGGCGAGGAGCATCACCAGCCCGAAGAAGGTACCGCTGCCAACGGAGGTGAGCCCGACGACGAAGCCGCCGGTCGCCCCCAGCGCGAGAGCGATCGCATGGTCGCGCGGGCGAAGCAGAAATGCCTCCTCGCTGACTTGGACGCCTCCCTTGACGAACGTCTTGATCAGAAAGCCGATCCCACCCAAAATCAGCGCCGCCGCGATGATCCGCGCCTGCAGATTGACGGCGCCCTTGCCCAGAAGGTGAGTGCACCAGACTCCGACCAGCGACATCGGCGCCGAGCCACAGAGCATCCAGAGGACGAGTCGCTTGTGGATGGTTCCGAGTACGTGATGACGCGCGGCGCCAAACGACTTGAAGATCGCTCCGTGCATCAGGTCGGTACCGACCGCCTTTCCCGGATCGAAGCCGAAGACGATCATCAGGAGCGGCGTCATGAGCGAGCCGCCCCCCATCCCGGTCATCCCGACCAGTGTGCCCACACCAAGGCCCAGCAGTACGAACTGCCAGGTTCCGCCGCTCACCGCCGGTAGGCCTCTATCAAGACGTCGGCGACCTCGCGTCGCGTGAACTCGATCGGAGGCTCCTCACCCGCCGCGAGCATCTCGCGTACCTTCGTACCCGACAGCATGACTCTGTCTTCGGCGCCATGCGGGCAGCTCTTGGTCGAGGCCATCGAGCCGCAGCGCCGGCACCAGAAAGAGTGCTCGAACATCATCGGCTCGATATCGAGCTCGTGCGGCGCGAACTCGTCGAAGATCAGCTGAGCATCGTAGGTGCCGTAGTAATTCCCGACTCCCGCGTGGTCGCGACCAACGATGAAGTGCGAGCAGCCGAAGTTCTTACGACAGATCGCATGCCAGATAGCCTCGCGCGGACCGGCGTAGCGCATCGCCGCGGGAAAGGCGGACAGGACGACGCGGTCGGGCGGGTAATAGCCCTCGATCAGCTTGCGGTAGCAGTCCACGCGCACGCTCGAGGGGATGTCGTCCGACTTGGTGTCGCCGACCAGCGGATGGATGAGCAGACCGTCCACGATCTCGAGCGCGACCTTGGTCAGGTACTCGTGCGCCCGGTGAATCGGGTTTCGAGTCTGAAAGCCGACGACTCGGCGCCAGCCGCGCTCGGCGAAGGCCGCTCGCGTCGCGGCTGGATCCAGCGCCAACTCGGGGAAGAGCGGTGTCTGGCGCTCGAAAACTGTCACCTCACCAGCGAGGTAACGCGGCTTTTGGGTAAACAGGCGGGCGACACCCGGGTGGGCGCCATCGGTCGTGCGGTAGCAGAGCTCGGCCTCGCGCTCGACGTCGTAGTCGAACACCTCGGTGACATCGAGCACCGCGTAGAGGCGGCCGTCCTCACCGGCTAGAGCAACCCGGTCGGCCTTCGGCGCCTCGTCTACGGCCAGGCAGACGGGCAACGACCAGGGAAGCGCGTTCGGCAGTCGCATGCTCTCGAGCACCGACTCGTACTCGTTGCGGCCCATGAATCCATTGAGCGGCGAGAGGGCGCCGCTGGCGATCATGTCCAGATCGGCGAGCTCGCGCGAGCTGATCGCAACCGTCTCGAGTGATTCGACGCCATCCGGGCGCGGGCCGGTGCGATCGACAAGCTCACCGCCGTGCGGCTTGATGAGCCTGTCCAGGGCGGAACTCATACGCTCATCTCGTTTCCGACCAGTCCGAGCTGCTCGAGCTTGGCGATCACTACGCCGGCCGCCTGCTCAGGCGTCAGCTGCTCGGTGTCGAGGGCAATGTCCGGGTTGGCAGGAATCTCGTAGGGATCGTCTACACCCGTGAAGCCCTTGATCTCGCCCGCGAACGCCTTCGCGTAGAGGCCCTTAACGTCGCGGCGGGCGCACTCCTCGACCGAGGCGCCTACATACACCTCAACGTAGGGACCGAACTCCTCGACCAGCGCGCGGTTCTTTTGGCGGATCTCCTCGTAGGGAGAGATGGCGGCGGCGATCACCGCGGCGCCGTGACGTGTGAGCCGCGAGGCGACCCAGCCGATTCGTTCGATGTTGGTGTCGCGATCTTCCTTCGAGAAGCCGAGGCCCTTGGACAGATGAGTGCGTACGGTGTCGCCGTCGAGGTACTCGACGATGCAACCGCGCTCGTCGAGGGCCGGACCGACGAGATGCGCGATTGTCGTCTTACCCGAGCCCGAGAGGCCACTGAACCAGAGCGTAAAGCCGCCGCCGCGTAAGCGATCCGATTCCGGGTGCTCGTGCGGGTAAATGTGCTCAACGGTGCCCGCTGTCTGGCCGCCAGCCGACGCGCCCGAGGGGACTTGCTTCTCGGTCATCAGTTCCCTTCCGTAGTCGATCCGTCTAGGTGTATGCCGCATTCGAGCTTGTCGGAGCCCGCCCAGCGTCCCGCCCGCTCCTCTTCGTCTGGCCGCGTCGGGCGTGTGCAGGGGATGCAGCCGATCGAGCGATAGCCCATATCGTGGAGCGGGTTGTATTCGATCTCGTTGACCTTGAGATAGGCCCAGACTCGTTTCTCGTCCCAGTCGGCGAAGGGGTGGATCCTCCAGAGGCGGTAGCGCTCCGACCACTGCACCTTCTTCAACCCGGCACGGCTCGGTGATTGATCGCGACGGACACCCGAGATCCAGGCCCCATACGGCTCGAGCGCGCGCTCGAGCGGCTCGACCTTGCGAATGTGACAGCAGCGGTCGGGATCGCGCTCCCAGAGGTTTGCGCCCTCTTGCAGGTGCTGCTCGGCGACCGAGATGATCTTCGGCCGGATCAGATTCAGGCCGTAGCGCTCGACCAGGCGGTCGCGTAGTTCGTAGGTCTCGCGGAAGAAGAGCTCGGTGTCGAGCTCTATCACGTCGACCCGCAGGCCCAGCTCCGAGAGCATGTGCACGAGCGCCGAGGACTGCTTCTGCCAGGAGCAGGTGAGGCAGAGTTTCTCTCCGAAGGTCTCGGCCGCCCAGCTCAGCAGCTCTTCCGCGGGCAGCGCCTCGAGCTCGTGCGCGAGTCTTTCGGCCAGCTCGGGCGAGTACTCGAGGCCGAGTTGTGGGCTACTTCCTGCCAAGAACTGTCTTTAGCGTGTCGGAGCGAAGCCCGAGTCGAAGCGCCTCGAGACCTAGAGCCTCTTCAGGCGGAATGTTGCCGAGATTCACCTCACGACCATAGTGCGAGATGATCCAGGATTGAGCGGCCTTGACCGGCGCCTCGAAGATGAGATCGTTGATCGGAATTTCGTGCGCGATCTCCTCGACGAGCCCCGACCGCATCTCGCCCGATGGCCGGAAGATACCGGCGGTGCCGCCCTCTCTTCCTTCTGTGATCACCTTCTGGGAACCGGCGGCGAGCTCCTCCTTGATCCACTTGATCCACTCGTACGGCGCGAAAATGATCTCTGCGTCCTTCGAGCCGACTTCGGATAGGACGGTGAAGTCGCGCGCAAAATCGGCGATCAGCTCAAGTTTGCGATCGCGCGGGAGATCGATCGTGCCGTCCGAGATCTCAACGTGAGTGATGCCCTTGGACGACATCCAGCGCTTGTATCCATCGAGCTTGCCCAGGGTGAAGGAGACTTCGAAAAGAGTGCCGCCACAGACGACCGGAGTCTCCAGCGAGCGGTAGAGGCTGATCTTCGCGTCGAGATTGCAGGTGATATACGAGGAGCCCCAGCCGAGCTTCACCACGTCTATGTAGTCGCCGGCGACCTCGTAGAGACCCTCGATGGCGGCGAGAGTCAATCCCTTGTCGAAGATGTACGTGATCCCCTGAGTGCGGGGCTTGCTGCAGCGCGGTGGGAGTTCGAGGAATCCGTCAGAGGCTGGCATCGATGATCTCCAATCTTTTTCGGGCAGTTTCCTGAATGTTGTGACGAACGAAGTTTCTACGACTGTCGATGCCGACGGTGAGAGGATCGAAATCCCCGACACGTTCGGCGAGGAGCTCGAGGCTCTGTACCGGCATCTAGCGCTCCTTCTCTCGGGCAGCGTCGGCGGCACGTGTGAGTCTGAGCGCCAGTCGTTCGGTTGTTCTCGGATCCATGAACACCTCCAACTCCCCGTCCATCTCGTGCGCGACGACGAGTGAAACGCTACCCTCTCCGGTCGCACAAGCGTAAACGAGAACTTCGTCACCGGTATCGAGACTCTCGAAACGAAGTGCGTCGTCGTTCAGCTCGCTGTCGTTCTCGTTCAGTTCGACGTCGTCCAGCGCTGTCTCCTCCCGAAAAGAATCCAATCCGCTCCGTTCGTGTAGCGCCCAAGCGCAAAATACCCGCCCTGAAGAATAGCCTCTGGAGCCTCCGCTGCGTTAAGAAACCGTTATTCCCACCATATGCTCTTCTAATCGACGAAGGGTTTCGCGACAGCCATCCGCGGGCCTTTCAGTCGATCGCTTGGACAAGCTCGCGCCTCGGCCCGAGATGCTCGTGTCGCTCGAAGCGCATGAGCGGAAGCCGGTCGAGCTGGCGCACAGCGGGTTTGGCAGGGGGCCCGGCGTCCGAATGCGCCGTGGAACGAGGTTCCGATCGCGTCTGCTCGGTGGTGTGAGAACTGCAGCCCGTGACGGCGATTACGCCTACTAGAAGTGCCGCGAAAATCCTGGCCGGGATCTTCGGCATCGTTTCTTCTCGAGAAGCTTCGTGGGCGCGCGAAGCCTTTTGAACTCGAATCAAAAAGAAGCACTCTGTCGCCATTCTGATTCGAGCTCTTTTAGCGGAAGAGGCGGCACCGTATCGAGGCAGCTTGAATCCGACGGTGAAACAGGCACGCCTTTGTCGGGGGGGCGGTTGACCCTCGACAACCGGCGCCGACTGTCGCGTCGCATGACTCTGCCCTCGCATACAGCCGCCCGCGCCCCGGTCTCTGGGAGACGACTTCTCAGGAGCGGGCGAGCAACGCGAGCGCGCTCTCGGCGGCCGAGAGCGCGGGGAAGAGGTCGATCTCTCGTCTCGGATCGTTGAGCACGATCGCGAGAACGAAGGCGCGACCGTCCCGGCGCTGCAGATACCACGAGAACGCGAGCACGCCTGGCTCGCTTCCTCCCTTGTAGGCGACGTAGCGCCAAACCTTGACATCGATCGGGACGCCCGGGTTCTTCGAGAGGATTGCCCGGATCGGCGCGAGCTTCGGCTTGCGCGCGAGTCTCTGCAACCCGACCATCGCCCGGCCCAGGTCGGCAGGCGAGGCGAACCACTCGATCCTGTCGATGAAACGTGGCTTGTTCCAGACAACGCCCGCGGTCGAGAGCGGGATCGCGTCGACGCGCTTGAGCAGGTGCCGCCGCGTCTTGGAACCAGCTCGCACGTAAGCGCGAACGAGCCCGGCCGGCGCGTCGAGCTTCAGCACAAACGCCTCGCGCGTCGTCAGCAAGGGAGCATTCCGCCGCGCCGCGTGGTCGCCGAGTCTCAGTGACGCTTTCTCGACCGCCCTGCGTCCGAGCCGCCTGATCAGGTGGTCGGCGGCGGTGTTGTCGCTGCTGGCGATCATCCGCTGCGTGTAGTACTTGAGCGAGAAGCGCTTGCCGGCCGGCGCGTCCTGCAGCACGCCCGTGGAAATGCTCTTCCACGCCTCGCGGATCGCCAGCTTCTCTTGCCAGCGTGCCTTTCCGGACTCGATCGCCGTGGCGAGCGCTCCCAGCACATAGAGCTTGAAAGCGGATCCGATCGCACCGGTACGCGTGGGGTGGAACGCGCGGATCGTCTTGAGACGTCCCTTTCGCACTTCGGCGGCGAGAATGCTCGGGTGGCCGGCCTCCTTCGAGAGCATTTGAACCACCGTTCGCCAGGTCGCTCCCTTTTTTGCCGCCACTCGAATGAACAGCCCCTCGATCAGGTACGGCGAGACTGCCGCGACGTCGATCGCCATACGAAAGCTCGCTCCCGCGGCGCCGTCGAGAAGCGCGACCAGCTGGAAGTCGGTCGATGACCCTTCGAGTCCCGCGTAATGAAACGGTCCCTCGGTTTCGATCTGCGCCAGCTCGAGAGTCAGCGTCGACGACGGGACAGTGTTCAAGAAGACTTCCGAGAAATGCGCCTGAAGCTCTGCTTCCGTCGGCGCTCGGCCCGAGTTCAGTAACGTCAGCATCCAAGCGAGCTGTTGCCCGGCCGGCGTACCCGGCACCTGAGGCTCGCTGCTCGGAGCGGCGATCGTCTGGGATTGCGTACGAGCCGCCGCGCGAAACGCGTGGCCTGTCACGGTAGATGGCGCGATCAGGAGCAGTCCCGCGGAGCAACACACAAGCGCGATCAGGCGGCGCCTCGAGACGAGGTATCGAGAGCTCAATTTCGGTCGCATCGAATCGTGCCGAGACTAGCAACAAGATCGCGAGGCGGCCGCGCTGCGTTTCCCGCTTGGGCCGACGACCTCGTAACCCGCCTCTTCGAGGAGATGCGCCATTCCTTCCCTCGAGAGCACCGGATCGTCGACTGTCAGAACGGTGGTCACAGGCTCATCGCGGCACACGTATCGACTCTCGCCAGTACGGCCACCCACACACTTCCCAACCGGATGACCGACCTCCAGCAGGGCGGGAATCGAGTCGAGGCGCGGAGCCTCGAGATCAAGTGAGGCGCTCGCGCGCGAAGGCTAGAAACGCCTCCGCGACCCGAGTGGGCGAGCGTCCGCTGGCTTGCACGATCGATATTTCGCGGGCAGGATCGAGGCCTTCCACGCGGGCGCAAGCCAGTTGACCCGCCGCCAGTTCGGCCTCGAGTGCCGAGTGTGAGATGAATGCGACGCCATAACCGGCGACCACAGCCGAGCGCACCGATTCCTGAAGCCCGAGCTCGAGACGAACGTCGAGGTCACGCAAGCGCACGCCGTGCTTGCGCAGCTCGTCTTCAAGTAGCTGTCTCACGCCGGCGCCCTCCTGCATGACGATCAGCGGCTCGCTACGAAACTCCTCGAGCGAGATCGTGCGCCCGGCGAAGCGATGACTGGACGTACAGGCGAGAACAACGTCGTCGCGGAAGAATGGCTCGAAGACGACGCCTCGATGCTTGCGAGCGGCGCCGACGACGCCGAGCTCGAGCTCTCTCTCGGCCACGCGCTCGACCACGGTCTGGGTGTCGAAGATGGATAGAGCGATCGAAACCGCCGGCGAGTGGCGCTGAAACTCGCAGAGCAAAAGAGGCAACACGTGATCGCCCGGCCCCGTCGAGGAGCCGATCTCGAGCCGGCCTTTCAGCTCTCCCTCATCGACGCCGGCGACCTCGTCCAGCAGCTGCTCCTCGAGCGCGATCAAACGTTGCGCGCCACGGTAGAGACGCTGCCCGGCCTCGGTCGGCTCGACCCGTCGTCCCGAACGATCGAGCAGCCGGTGCCCGAACCGCTCTTCGAGCGCTCGTATCTGCATGCTGACGGCCGGCTGAGTCACGCCCAACCGCTCGGCGGCTTGCGAGAAGCTGTGCTGCTCGACGACCGCGCAGAAAGCCGCTAGCTGGCGCGTATCCATAAACACATATTATGGCGTGGAGTAGTTCATCCTCTACGTGTCGACGCGCGCAGCGCGTTTCGATCATCGGACGGATATCCTCGGGCCGTGAAACAGGAGAGCCTTCAGGCGCGTTACTCCCGGCTGGCGGAGGAGTCCCCAGACAGCCGCGGAGTCGATCGGGCGCTACGTTTCCTCGACTTTCTCTTCTCTTCTTTGTTTCTGCTTATCTCGCTCCCGCTCGTCGTTCTGATAGTCCCCGTCATCCTGATCACCAGCGGTACGCCAGTTCTTTACCGAGGCGAGCGAGTCGGACGAATGGGCCGTGTGTTCTCGATGATCAAGTTCCGCACGCTCAGGCGTGGGGCCGAGAGCCGACTCGGTCCTTATCTCGGTTCGGAGCTGGTCGAGCGCACACGCGCTGAATACACGGCGATCGGGCGTTGGCTCAGAGCCACACAACTCGATGAGATCCCGCAGCTTTGGAACGTACTCAAAGGCGACATGAGCCTGGTCGGACCACGACCGATCCGGCCGCGCTTCTTCGAAGAGCTCGCCGCCGAGCTGCCCGCCTACTGGCAGCGCCTGGTCATGCGACCGGGGCTGACGGGCTTCGCCCAGGTGCGCAAAGGCTACGAGACCTCCTGGGCCGAAAAGCTCGCCCACGACCTCGAGTACATCGCCGATCGCTCCGTCCCCCTCTACCTGCGCACGCTCGCGGCGACCGGCTGGCGCGTGCTACGCCAGTCGCTGCGAGGGCTGGCGCGGCCGCGCGAGTAGAGATCCAAACTAGACTCCCTCCCCGTGTGTGGAATCTGTGGGATCGCTTCGACCGGACGAGGCGTCGATCCAAACGAGCTGGCGGCGATGAACGCCAAGCTTGCGCACCGAGGCCCGGATAGCGAGGGAGTGTTTCTCGACGGCGGCGTCGGTATCGCGGCGAGGCGCCTCTCGATCATCGACCTCGAGACGGGCGACCAGCCGCTCGCGAACGAGGACGGCCGCGTGCGGGTCGCACAGAACGGCGAGATCTACAACTACCGCGAGCTTCGCACGGAGCTCACGGCCAAGGGCCATCGCTTCACGAGCCACAGCGATACCGAGGTGATCGCCCATCTCTACGAGGAGTACGGCTTCGATTTCGCCGCCCGCTTGCGCGGAATGTTCGCACTGGCGATCTGGGATGCGAACGAGCGGCGGCTGATCCTGGCCCGCGATCGCTTCGGCATCAAGCCGCTCTACTACCGCCTCGACGGCGGCGAGCTCCGCTTCGCCTCTGAGCTTCGCGCGCTGCCGCGCGGCGAGGTCGATCCCGAGGCGCTCGAGGCCTACCTGGCCTTCAACTTCGTCCCGGCGCCCTACTCGATCTTCCAGGGAACGAGCAAGCTTCCGCCCGGGCACCTGCTCGTTTGGGAGAAGGGAACGGCGCGCCTCGAGCGGTTCGCGCGCCCGCTGCCCGCGAGCGCGAACGAGCTGCGCAAGGAGCCGGCCGAAGCCCTGGCTGAGGAGCTGCGTGCGCGCATGCGCGACTCGGTTCGCGCCCATCTCGTCAGCGACGTGCCGGTTGGCGTCTTCCTTTCCGGCGGCGTCGACTCCTCGCTCTTAACGGCGCTCGCGGCGGAGGAATCGACTGGTCCCCTGCGCACGTTCACGATCGGCTTCGAGGAGCGCTCCTTCGACGAGACGGCCGGCGCCCGCAAGGTCGCCGAGCGATACGGCACCGACCACCACGAGCTCATTCTGCGGCCCGAGCCGGAGTTGCTTCTGCGCGCCCTGGCGGAGGTCTTCGACGAGCCCTTCGCCGATTCGTCGGCCCTGCCTACATACCTCGTCTCGGAGCTCGCCTCGCGCGACGTGAAGGTCTGCCTCTCGGGCGAAGGGGGTGACGAGCTGTTCGGTGGCTACTACACCTACGCCGCCGACCTGCTCGCGGCGCGGCTCGGCCCGATCGCCCGCCTCGCGCGCCCCTTCGCCGAGCTGCTGCCCAGCTCCAATGCCCGGATCAGCTTCGACTACAAGGCCAAGCGCTTCACCCGCGCCGCTCACCTGCCCCCGCTCGAGCGCCACCACGGCTGGAAGGAGATCTTCGCGCCCGAGCTCCGTTCCGAGCTGAGAGACAGGCACAGCGCCTTCGATCCCGTCGACCTCCTCCGCGCCCGCTTCGCCGAGACCGAGCACGCCGAGATGCTCTCGCGCTTGCAGGACGTCGATCTCGGTACCGCGCTCGTCGATGATCTGCTCGTCAAGACCGATCGCTCCTCGATGGCTCATTCGCTGGAGGCACGCGTCCCCTTCCTCGACACCGTCGTCACCGGACTGGCCCTGGCCCTGCCGCGGCGACTCAAGGTCTCGGGCCTGAACAAGAAGATCCTGCTCCGGCGCGCCGCCGAGCCGCTACTGCCGCGCGAGGTCGTGCACGGGAAGAAACGCGGCTTCTCGATTCCAGCCGCCGCCTGGCTGCGTGGCGAGCTCGAGCCGTTTGCCCGTGAAGTTCTCGCTCCCGGCGCACTGCGCCGGCAGGGGTTTTTCGCGCCCGAAGTCGTCACTCGTCTGCTCGATCGTCACGTCGCCCGCAGGGAGGATCTCTCGCGTCAACTCTGGGGCCTGATCGCCTTCACGCTCTGGTACGAAGGGCACGTAGAGAAAGAGCCCGGGCCGCTGCGCTCGGCGCGGCTGGCTGCGGTGGTAGCGTGACCCGGCCTATGGAGCTCCTTTCGAAACAAAGCACTCCATCGCCTGGCCGCGCTCGGCGGCGATCTGCGTTGTCCTCGGTCTCGTCCGTAGCGCTGCTACGAACGAGACACTGCGTCCTAGCAGCTCATCCACCGATCACACCCAGTCGGACGGGTCTTCATTCCGAAATGAGCTCATGAGAGTCTGGATCGACATGACGGCGCCGGCGCACGTGCTCGTCTACCGGCCTTTGATGGATTTGTTGCGCGAGCAGGGCGCCGAGATCGAGCTGACGGCGCGCGACTATGCCCAAACGCTGCAGCTGCTCGAACTGCACGGCATGGAGGCTGAGGTGATCGGCCACCACGGCGGCCGCTCGCGTCTCGGTAAGGCGCGTTCGCTCGTCTCGCGCCTGCACCATCTCCGGCGCTGGGCCAAGGGCCGCCGTTTCGACATCGCGCTGGCGCACGGATCGCACGAGCTGACCATCAGCGCGCGCCGACTTGGAATACCGAGCTCGACCACGTTCGACTACGAGTGGGCCTCCCTTCAGCACCAGCTCGGCTGTCGCGCCGCGACGCGAGTTGTCGTTCCGGAGGCGATTCCGCCCGAACGGCTCGAGCGCTACGGCGTGCATGCGCCCAAGCTCCGCCGCTATCCGGGCCTGAAGGAGGAGTACTACCTCTCCGATTTCCAGCCCGATCGGTCGGCTGTGACGGCGCTCGGGATCGACGAAACGCGCATTCTGGTCATCGTTCGCACGCCGCCGGACGTCTCGCTCTACCACCGAGCCTCGAATCCGCTCTTCCCACGTGTGCTCGATCATCTCGGCCGCCACCCCGACGTGCAGGCGGTCGTCGTTCCGCGCACCGAGGAGCAGCGCGACTACGTTCAGAGTCTCGAGCTTCCCTCGCTGATCGTCCCCGACCGCGCCGTCGACGCCCAGAGCCTGATCGCCCTCTCCGACATCGTCGTCTCGGCCGGTGGAACGATGAACCGCGAGGCGGCGGCGCTCGGCGTACCGGTGTACACGACCTTCGGCGGCCGCCTTGGCGGGGTGGACGAGTGGCTGATGCGGGAGAGGAGGCTCGTCCCTCTGACCGACCCGCGCGCGATCGACCTGCGCAAGCGCGAGCCCGACGAGAGCAAGCGGGTACGACGGGATCCGAGGCTGATGCTCGACCTCTTGCTGTCGGCGCTCGAAAAAAACGCCGGCTAACGACTGTTCAAGATCTCCGAGAAGCGGATCGAGGTCACGAGGTCATCGGGCGTGACTTCGCGGTTGTAAAGCTGGCTCAGAAACTCGGTGATCTCTTCGGTGCGGCGCAACTCCGGGTTGTCGTGCTCGATCTCCCGAGGCGACAGGTCGCGTAGGCGTTTGACCTCGACCTTGTCGATGACCGCGTCGAATACCTTCTCGCGCGGCCCGAAGCGAGCACCGCAAAGTACCTGCACGATCTGACCCTTCTTGTACTTGTCCGACTTGTCGCCCAAACGGATCGTCGCCGTCTTGCGATGGCTCATCAGTTGGTCGGCGACCATGGGTGAGTAGAAACTGAGCGCGTGCATGAGATACGGACGATCGGTGAATAATAAAACCAGAACGCAAGAAAAGGCCAGCGTTCCCGCGAAATGCGTCGCGAACGCCGTGAATCCGGCTCGAGCTGCCGATTACTGCCGGCGCCCACTTGAGTACGATCTAAGCATCATAGGCTTAGATTCCTTGCGCTCGCACACGACTCTCGCTAGACTCGTTTTCGGCACTCTCTTGAATAGAGTGCCAAGGCTATCTGGAACCTGAGAACCAACTCACTACAGGAGGGCGTTCATGAATCTCCAGCCCCTGGGTGACCGC
>PMXT01000050.1 GCA_003170995.1 Actinomycetota bacterium
CAAGCCCCACTCGAAGCGCGAGCGGAGTCGAGGCTCGAGCGTCGCGAGCTCACGAGGTGGCCGGTCGGAGCTGAGTACAACTTGGCTCCCGGCCTCGAAAAGGGCGTTGAAGGTATGGAAGAACTCCTCTTGGATCCGCTCTTTGCCCTCGAAGAACTGGAGATCGTCGACCAGTAGTACGTCGTAGTGGCGGTAGCGCTGCTTGAAGCTGTCGATGCGCTTGTCGCGGAGCGAGTCGATGAAGTCGTTCATGAAGCTCTCGCTGGTCACGTAGAAGACGCTTGAGTTGCGTGAGTGCTCGGAGACGTAGTGGGCGATTGCGTGCAGAAGATGGGTCTTGCCAAGGCCGGTGCCGCCGTAGATGAAGAGCGGGTTATACGCTCGGGCGGGTCTCTCGGCGACGGCGAGAGCGGCCGCATGCGCAAAGCGATTCGACGACCCGATGATGAAGAGCTCGAAGGTGTACTTCGGGTTGACGCCGGTAGGTGATGTACTAACCTGGCCTCGCTCCGGCTCGGGCGTCGAGGGCTCGGGCGTCGAGGGCTCGGCGACCAGCGCTTCCAATGGATCGACCACCGAGAGCACAACTCCGCACTCGCGGCCGGCCAAATCCCTGACAGTGGCGTGGAGGAGATCAAGGAAATGCCCCTCGATCCACTCGCGAGTGAACTCGTTCGGCACAGACACGACAAAGAAGTCGTCGGTTAGCTCGCTTCCTGCGGCCGCACCAAACCAGGTCTGGAAGGTGGCTTCGCTGAGCGCCTCACGAAGTCGCTCGGCGACTGCGGCCCAGAGATTTCCGGCGTTGTCTAGTAGTGAGGATTCCACGCGGTTGACCATCCATCCGCCGTCGAAGGCGGAAGTGCGAGCATATCAGCGTCGCCGCAGCCGAACAACGGTCATATGTATACAGAGCGGCGGTCGTAGAAACACACATTATGCAGGAGTTTTGAAGCGTCCACACAATAATCCACAGGTGTGGAGAACCTTCTCGACCTTACGGCACTAAAGGCCTTTTTGCGGGCACTGAGCAGATCACGAAGCGGCAAAATGGACTGTGGATAACTTCTATCTCGCGAGGCTCGTCTATACTGGCGCACGCCCATTGAACGCCCATTGACCTCTCTAGGATCAGCGAGACCGTGAAGCGGACATATCAGCCAAACGTACGCCGCCGAAAGCGCAAGCATGGATTCCGCGCGCGCATGAAAACGCGGGCCGGGCGGCTGGTCCTGAAGCGCCGCCGAGCCCGTGGTCGCAAGCGGCTATCGGCGTAGTCTGAGCGAGGCGTGCAGGATGGAGCGCCGGTACCGTCTCTCGCGGTCGCGGGATTTTGACAATGTCTACCGCCATGGCCGCTCGACTTCGACTCGCTTTTTCACGCTACACGCGTTTCCGCGCGAGGATGCAAGCAGTGAGCCACGGTTGGGGCTGGCGATACCGAAGAGCGTCGGTACGGCCGTCAAGCGAAACCGGCTCAAGCGCATGCTTCGAGAGGTGTGGCCGATGAAGGATCGCCGCAGGGGTTTCGACTACGTGCTCGTCGCGCGGCCCGGCCTGGCCGAGACCGTGGAGGCGCGGGGCTTCGACTGGCTGAGCGAGCGCGTCGACGAAGTAATGGAAAGGGCGGGCTCGTGAAATACCCGGCGATCGCGCTCGTCTATCTATATCGGTACACGCTCGGCCTGCTCTTTCCGGCGAGCTGCAAGTACTACCCATCCTGCTCGAGCTATGCGATTGCGGTGCTTAGGCGCTACGGCTTTGTGCGCGGAACGCTCCTAACCGGCTGGCGGCTCCTGCGCTGTAACCCCTGGAGCGCAGGTGGTGTGGACAGGCCCGAAGATGCACGGCTGTTTGGGCGGCCTTGCCATTCACGCAGGGGGCACGTGACGTGCTGATCCTGGCCAACATCCTCGGCTTCCTCAGCCCGCTCGAGAATCTATTCCGGGCTGTACTCGACTGGCTGCACTACAGCGGTCATCTCTCCTGGGCCTGGGCGATCGTGGCGCTGACGGTGATCGTGCGCATCCTGATCGTTCCGCTCACCGTCAAGCAGATTCACTCGATGCAGAGCCTGCAGGCGCACGCGCCCGAGATGAAGGAGATCCAGAAGCGCTACAAGAACGACAAGCAGCGCCAGCAGCAGGAGTTGATGCGCTTCTACAAGGAGAACAACATCAACCCGATGGCCTCCTGCCTGCCGATGCTGGCGCAGTTCCCGGTCTTCATTGCTCTCTACAGGGTTCTGCGCTCGTTCGCGAGGAACCTGCCATGCAATCTCCCGACCCCTAAGGGCGAGAAGGCCGGCTACGCATGCGTTGCGCGTGGCGACTTCTCCTGGCTCGGGCACAACTTCTTCCCCAACATCGCCGACAACATCACCGCGCATTGGAGCGGCTACTTGCTGCTCATCATCTACGTCGGCAGCCAGATCGCGGCGACCATGTTCATGTCCTCTTCGGCTCAGAAGTCGCAGCGCGTGATGATGATGGCCCTGCCCTTCATAATCCTGCCCTTCATCCTCGGCTTCCCCACCGGCCTCGTCCTCTACTGGGCGACGACGAACCTCTGGACGGTCGGGCAAGGCCTGATCACGCGATCTCTGATTCCCAAGCCCGCACCCCCGGTGAAGAGATCGTCGCGCACCCCCGCCGCCGAGACGAAGCAGCCGGAGGCGGACAAACGGCCGGCGCAACCTCCGCGACGGGTCAAGCGCAAGAAGAAGGGTGGCCGCAGGTGAGCGAAGAGCTTCGCGCCGAGGCCGAAGGAATCGACGCCGAAGAAGCTCGCGCGCGAGCTCTGGCCGAGATCAAGCGCCAGGCGCCCTGGATCGATGAGGAGTCGATCTCGGTGCAGCTGGTGGAAGAGGGCGAGCGCGGATTGCTGGGCATCGGCTCGCGCCCGGCTCGCGCCGTTGCGTTTGCCCGCGTGTCCGAGCCTCCGGCTCGTGAAGAGAACGAGCTCGCATCCTCACTGCGCGCCTACGCCGAGCTGATCGTTTGCAACATCGCGCCGGATTCACATGTCGAGCTGAGCGAAGAAGCGGAGACGATAAGCATTCGGTTTTTCGACGGCGATCTCGGCGTTCTGATCGGCCGGCGAGGTCAGACGGTAGACGCCATCGAACAGCTCGCAAACGCGATAGCTCACAACCAGGAGGGCCTGGACGCCAAGCGAGTTACGGTCGATGCGGGTGGATATCGTGAAAAGCAGAAAGCGACCCTCAGCTATGCGGCCCTGCAGGCTGCTAAACGAGTCACCGCCAGTGGCGAGCCGCAGGCTCTCGAGCCGATGAGCGCGTACGAGCGCCGACTGGTGCACGAGCGCCTGAAGGACTACGCAGGAGTGACCACGACGAGCGAGGGAAACGATCCGAGCCGCTACGTAGTCGTCCTTCCGGCGGATGCCGACTGAGCTTGACCCGCGGCTCGAGCGCTGGCTAGACGCTCTACTCGGCACGCCCGGGCTGACCTCGATCCGCGACCGCGAACAGGCCTGGCGCGAGCATGTACTCGATAGCCTGCAGGCGGTCCCGCTCGTCGCCCGCTTTGCGGGCTCCATCGCGGACGTCGGCTCGGGCGGGGGAGCGCCGGGGATACCGCTCGCGGCTGCGTTCCCCGCGCGCGAGTTGACACTGATCGAGTCGCAGAGGCGCAAGTGCCGCTTTCTCGCGCGCTTCGAATGCGACTTCCCGAATCTGAGGATCGTCTGCGGCCGCGCCGAGGAGCAGGCGATCGATGTCTTCGGTGTGGTCGTGGCCAAGGCGCTCGCTCCGCCGGCAATCGCGCTGGAGTGGTGCCTCCCGCTTGTCGAGCCCGGCGGTGCGGTGATCTTGTTTACAGGCTCACTCGACCGAGATCTCGGTTCGGTGGCGCGCCTGCTCGGTGGCGGCGAGCCCGAGCTTCATCGAGTCGCAGGGTCGAGCGAGCGTCTGCTAATGGTTGTTCCGAAGCTCGAGCCGACCCCTTCGGGCTTCCCTCGCAGACCCGGAATGGCGAGGAAAAAGCCGCTGGGATGAAGGCCGAGCTTGTCCGTGCTCGCAAGTAGAGTGGAGCCGCATGTCAGGCCACATCTACGCAGTAGCGAACCAGAAGGGCGGCGTCGGCAAGACGACGACCGCGATCAACCTGGCGGCCTGTCTGGCGGAGGCCGGCGAGCCCGCTTTAGTAGTAGATCTCGACCCTCAGGCGAATGCGACCTCGGGCCTCGGCGAGCGTGCGAACGGGACGTCTTCGTACGACTTGCTCGATGGTGCGTCGCTCGATGATCTGATCAGGCGGACCCGTTTCGCGAACCTCGATCTCGTCCCGGCCAAGGCGGACCTCGCGGGCGCGGCGGTTGAGCTCGCCCAACACACGGGCGGCGATCGCTATCTGGCCGACTCACTGAACGAGGCAACCACTCGCTACCGCTTTGTCTTTCTCGATTGCCCGCCCTCACTTGGCCCTCTGACGGTGAATGCGCTCGCGGCTGCCGATCGCGTGCTGGTGCCGGTGCAGGCCGAGTACTACGCACTGGAGGGCCTCTCGCAGCTGATGCGCTCGATCGAGCTCGTCCGCCGAAGCCTCAATCCGCGTCTGGCGATCGGAGGGGTGTTGCTGACGATGGTGGACGGTCGAACGAGGCTTTCGGCCGATGTCGCCGCGGAGGTGCGGCGGCATTTCGGCGAGCTCGTGTTCAAGACCACCGTGCCACGCTCGGTGCGACTGGCCGAGGCGCCCAGCTTCGGGCTGCCGGCGATAGTCCACGACCGGCGCTCGTCGGGTAGCGAGGCCTATTGGAAGGTGGCGATGGAGCTTGTCGAGCGCGCTTGATTGCAGGCTGACCGGCCCCGCTCGCCCCCCGCTGGCGGCTGCAAAGCCGCGCGATGCGGCGTCCTCAGTCGCATCCGTAGTCTCCGGCTACGAATGCTCCCTGCGTCCTTGCCTCACTTGCTTTTCGCTCGCCATCGGAGGACGTTCGTGACCAGTCATCCTGCCGGTCGAAGAGGCCTTGGACGGGGGCTCGAGGTGCTGGTCGGCGGCGCCGGCGAGTCCGAGCTGGTGCATCTGCCCCTGGAGATGATTCACGCCAACCCGCGCCAGCCGCGTAAGGCATTCGACTCGGATGCCGCCGCCGGGCTCACTGCCTCGATCAAGGCTCAAGGTCTATTGCAGCCGCTCATCGTGCGCTTGCGAAAGGAGGGCGGCTACGAGCTGATCGCCGGCGAGAGGCGCCTGCGCGCCGCCCGCGGTGCCGGCCTCGCCACGGTACCGGCCGTGGTGCGGGAGGCCGACGACCGCGAGAGCCTCGTCCTTGGCCTGGTCGAGAACGTCGCCCGCGAGCAGCTGTCACCGCTCGAGGAATCTCGTGCCTACGCTGTGCTGCTCGACGAGTTCGGACTCTCGCTGGGTGAGATCGCCGACCGGGTCGGGCGCTCGAAGCCCTCGGTCTCGAACCGGCTGCGCCTGCTCGAGCTCCCCGACGAGGTACTGGAGATGCTTTCCTCCGGCGAGCTGAGCGAGGGGCACGCCCGCGCCGTACTCGCCCTGCCCGACCACGACGCCCGCAAGGCGCTAGCCCGCCGCGCCGCGAAGAGCGGAATGTCCGTGCGCCAGGTCGAGCAAGCCACCCGCGACGGCGGCGCCCCGCGCCAACGCCGCCCTCGCCCCGAATCGCTCGACCCCGCGCTCGCCTCGCGCGCGGCCAGCGCGGCCGAGAAGTTAACCGGCCTAAACGCTCGCGTGAGTCCGGGCAAGCTCGAGATCCGCTTCGCGAGCGAGACCGAGCTGGCCGAGCTGATTGAGTCGCTCGAGCGAGCGGCCGAATAACTACCACCGTTCGTGAGCGACCCGCTAGTCACTCCGCCGCTACTACGCAAAGTCGACTGCATCCGGCTCGCGGTCGATAACCTCGACGCGGCGATCGCCTTTTACCAAAGGCTCGGTCACGGCCTGATCTGGCGCCGCCCAACGGCGGCGGGGCTTCACTTCCTCGATTCGGATGCTGAGCTGGTTCTCCAGACTGAGCAGCTCGGCATCGAGGTTGATCTCCTGGTCGATGACGTCGAGCGCGCCGTAGAGCGGTTCGTCGTCGCTGGAGGAACTCTCGTCAGCGGCCCCTTCGAGACCGAGATCGGCCGCTGCGCCGTGGTAGCCGATCCCTGGCGGAACACACTCGTGCTGCTCGACATGAGCCAAGGGTCATTGCCGGAAACGCGAAGAGAAGAAAACTCTGTCACCGACGGGAGTGGGTAGCGAGACCGAACCGACGGAGCCGGTCACGCCCGGCCGGTTGGTGCGCCGGCCAAGCTCGATTCATGGAGGCGCCTCTCGCGTTCTCGGGGCGCCAGCGGTGTCAGGGGCTCCGGGCGGCCAGTCACGCCCGGCCGGTTGGAGCCCCGGCCGAGAGCGCGAGATGGACATTCTTGCGTCTTATTCGAACGCCACAAACCTCACAAAACTTGCTGGAGAGCTCGGGCTCGCGTCGTAATAGAAGGGCCGACTTCGACTTTACAGCACAGTCTTTTGTGCTGTAAAGAGCCTGGAAAACGGTAGCACTTGTTCGCCTAAAACGGCGCAAGCTGCTCGCCGCCTATCAAAACAGCCTCAGCCTCTTGGTAGGGATTATTCATTGCCGCCGTTTCAAGGAATGTCATGAAGAGCCGATCGAGAGGCAGTTCTTGCTGCCGTAGGCTTGATGGATGGTGCGACTCAGCGACAGTTTTCGAGAAGGTAGCGGAGACGAACGATGCCGGTCTCGGGTCTGGCGAATCAGCGGTGGAGAACCCGCGGAAGAGAAAGATAGGTTGGCGGGTCCGTGACCAGAGCGCTTGAGTGAACGCAAGACGAGCCAGGAGGTGTTCGGCGCGACGCGTTTTCGACCATCCGCCTTCGAAGAGCTTGCGATCCCGGATGATCTTCCCCTCAAACCGACACAAGCCAAGTTCGGCTAGAACGATCGCGTGTCCCTTGACGTGCTCGCCCGAATGAGGATTGCTGACATAAATCGTGGCGAACTCGGAGTCCATCCGCTCGAGCTTACGCTGGCGCAGATACTCTCGAGCAAGCTCGAACAAACGAGCCTCGCCACAGCGCGCCTTGATGTACGACGACAGGTCAAGCTCGTCTGTCGCTTGGTGAGCACCGAGCCACCGAGTGGCTAGCAAGTGCTCGCGTCTGAGCTTCTCGAGCGTACGCTCTCGGATCTCTGAATCAACCTCGATCGTCATGGGTTGGTTGAGTTCCCGTATACGGCGCTCGAGGTCGCTGACCGTCTTAGGAGGCGCAATACGACTATTTGTCTCGAATTGATAGCGATCGACATTCTCAAGGGGCACGAGCCAATGCGCTCCTTTGTCTTCGAACGCTTGAATCTCGACCTCGAAATAGCCACGGAGCCCATCGATCCCCGCGATTTCTATAGGAGTGCGGCGTGCATCAAGCAGCCGTCCCTTGTTTCCTCTAACGAGATACCGAAGCTCGGCTGGTAAGAAGTCGGAATCAGGCCGCGGATTCGGGTCAGTTAGGTAGATCGAGCTGGGTGGCATGACTAATCCAGCGTACGACAGATCTTTGTCAGACAACAAGAACCGCGGCCCGTGAGCCGTAGGCACCGCGTCTTCGCGCGAACGACGTATTGAAGGATGAAGTGATCGTAAGGGAGCGCCATCCGCGGTGGCCCTCGTAAGAATAAGCCTCTCGCGTTCTCGGGGCGCCGCTGAGTGTGCGGCTCCGTAGAGCGGCGTGCGCTCAGCGGCGTCAGGGGCTTCGGGCGGCCAGTCGCGCCTGACCGGTCGGAGCCCCGGCCGAGTGCGCGAGATGGGCGATGGTGGATTCGAACCACCGACCTCCGCCTTATCAGAGCGGCGCTCTAACCGACTGAGCTAATCGCCCGCGGCTGGGGATGATAGCGAGCAAAAGGGCTTGGTGTGAGCGAGCGTCGAGGTTGAAGGTTCTGGTGTTTCCGCCGATAACTCCGAGGCTACAATCGAAGGCGGGGCCGAGCGATGGTCAGGATGGAGATTTACGGGGTGAGCTTCGATCTCGTCGGCAAGACGCCGATTGTCCTGCTGAAGATGGTCGAGGGAAACAAGTTTCTCCCCATCTGGATCGGGCATCCCGAAGCGGCGGCGATCTTGATGAAGCTTCAAGACGCTCCCGTCCCGCGACCGATGACGCACGACCTGGTCACCGACATAGTTGAGCGGCTCGGCGGCGAAGTGGTCTCGATCGCCGTGACCGAGCTCCGCGACAGCACCTTCTACGCCAGCATCACCGTGCGTCAGAACGGCGGTGAGGTCGAGATCGACTCACGTCCCTCCGACGCGATAGCGATCGCCATCCGCGTCGATGCGCCGATTTTTGTCGCCGACGAGGTGATGGACGAATCGGCAGTCGAGTTCGAAGGCGAGGACGTGAGCGAGGAGGAGATGGTCGCCCAGTTCAAGCAGTTTCTCGAAACCGTCTCACCTGAAGAATTCGCTCTTGGTGGAGAGGGCGAAGAGGGCGAAGAGGGAAACTAGTTTTCGCGCGCGGCCTCGTGCTTGCTCAGCCTGAGCACCGTCTCGAACAACTCTAGGAGCGCTTCGTCGGAGATCGCCCCGCCGTTCGCCTGACGCCATTCTTCGAGCAGCAGCAGCTCGCGCTCTGGATCGACGAAGTCGTATCCACGCTCGGCCTTGTGGCCTCTGATCTTCACCGCGACTTTGAGCCGGCGAGTGAAGGCCGCGAGCAGGTCGCGATCGGTGGCCGCGATCTCTTCTCGCAATGCCAGGAGGACCGGGTCGCGGTTTCTAGCGTTCATCGGGCGCAGATCGTAGCCCATGCGCGACTTGATCACCGTCGCAAACGAGGCGAAACGAGATGGGAGATGGGGGATTCGACCTCGGTGCCTCTCGCGCTTTCGGGACATCGCTGGCGGTACGAGCCCGGAGAGAACAGTGTGGGCACACGGGCTCGCAGAGGATCGTACCGCTGGCCTAGCGAAATAGGCTCTTAGTAGTGGATGTAGACGCGTGAGTTGAGCGATATCAGGCCGTAGAGATGGGGAGCGATCCACATCGGTACGCGCACGCAGCCGTGAGAGGCGGGGTAAGGAGGCACGTCGACGTAGCCATGGATGGCGAACGCCCCGGTGAAGTAATTCGAGTAGTACATGACAGCTCCGCCTGGGACCTTGCTGTAGACGTGGAACACGCCAATCGGCGTGTTGCCCGTCGCCCCGGTCGAGACGGGCACGATCAGCGTCACCTTGCTTTTACGCACGACGAAGAGAATCTGTTTGGTCTTGTTGACCTCGATATAGGTTCCCCGCAGGCGTGGCCGCGGTGGCTCAGAGCGCCCGAGCGCACGCCAGGCGGCAGCGCTCATCCTGCCGCTGCGCGAGAGACCGGCGAGCTTCTGAAGTGCGTAGACAGCCTCGAGTGTATCGGCGCCGAAGGCCGAATCAGCGTGGAGAAGAGCAAAACGGTGGGCAATCAGCTCGCGCTCGAGCAGGCGGACGCCACGGCCGTGAGAGCCCAGGTGGAGCGAAGGCGCGCTCACTCCAAAACGAAGCTCACGAGCGATCTGCGTGTAGCCGGTATTCGGCTCCACTTCGACCCAGGCCACGTACCTTGCCGCCTTCGAGAGCGTGAGCGCGAACGGCTTGCGGGTCGTTACGAGGCGACTCCGAACGCGATGGTGGCCCCGAATGACGATCAGGCGCAGCTTGCCCGCCGTGGCGGGCTGGATTCCGGCGCGAAGTTGGAGAGGTTGACCTACTACCCGATCGCCTTGTAACGAAGCGGTGATGATCGGGCGTATCCGAGCGCTCACGGGAGCCGATTCCACCGAGCCCGAGCGCGCGACGTAGGGGCCGGGGCTCACGAGCCGGAGGTTGAAAGAGAAACCACCGTCAGCGGCGGTCTGCGCCTGCGCGACCACGACGCCATCGCGAACCAGGTCGATGTCGACACCCGCTCTTGCAGGAGTCAGCGCCCCATTTATCGAGGCCATTTGGTTGTAAGGAGTCACGCTCGGCCGCGAGAGTGAAAGCGTATCCGTGGCAGTAGCCACAGAGTCGTCGAGGGAGTTGGAACGAGCGCCTGCGTGTGCCGGGATCGTCGTTCCGGCTGTTGCGATGAGAACGGTGGCAATGAGGAAGAGGGGGGCGCGCATTCGAGTGGAGAATACCGGGCTTGCTGGAGGGTGAGCAGGCCGAAAGTCAGATCGCGTAGGCGAGTGCCACCACCAAGCCGTTGTAGAGTCCGTGCACGATCATCCCAGGGATCACGCTGTCTGAGCGCTCGCGCAGGTATCCGAGCCCGATTCCGAAAACGAAGAGAGGAAAGATCGCGGCCGGAAGTCCGTGCATGAGCGCCCAGGCGAGTGCCGGAATGGCGATCGCGGCTACCTGTCCGAAAGGCCGGAAGAGGCCGAAACCGATGCCGCGGATGAAGAGCTCCTCGGCAATCGGGGTGAGCAAAGTGAGAACGAGCACGCTGGCAATGAAGGGCATGAGCCTCCCCGATTGCCAGTGTCCGTTCAGGAGACCCTGCTCGCGGCTGGGGTCGCCGCCGAGGCGGGCGACGAAGAGACTCGCTAAAACGCTTCCTGCGATGGCGAGCAATCCCAGCCCGATAGCGGTTAGTAGTGTGATTCTTGGACGTCGCAAGGCGCGAAGCTCCGGGAACCCGTTCGAGATGGCGAGCGAGATGGCGATCCAGATAAAGAGGAAGACCGCGTTCCCGAAGGCGAACGACCACTTAAAGATCTCATCGCCAGAAGAGCTCGTAGTCCCCGCGGCGAAGTAGGTGGAGAAGCTGATCGAACTGACCAGTGCGACGATGAGCGCCCAGATCACGAGGCGACCTTTATCCGGCCGTTCGTTCATTCAGACGATTCCTTCAGCGCCGCATCGAGGGCGATATACGTCCCGTAAGCACCGACGGTAACGCAGTCGAAGTCAGCGAAACGCATTGGGATGGAAGGCCGCAGCGAGATCACGCAAGCCGTCCACGGCCTGGGGCCCGGGTTCGAGTAGTTTCATGTCCACGCGCACGAGGCGGGCGGTACGAACAGCGGGAAGCCAGCGCGTAGCAGGATTGCGCCGCAACTTGGCGATAGTCAGGCGCGAATCGGTGCCGATGACGAAGACCTCCGGACGAAGTCGACGCAAACGCTTGAACGGGAAAGGCCCTTCTTGTACGTCAGGCCCAGCCACGTTGGTGCCGCCCGCCTCGCCGATCAAGCTGCCGATGAAAGAGCTGTCCGAGACGGTGGCGAAGTGACCGAGATCGACAAAGACGCGCACCGGCTTTGCGGCAGCGAGGGCTATCTGGACTTTCTCGCGCCTCTCGGCCATCTGCTTCCTCTCTATTCGTCCTCGAATCGGCGCACCTGCGAGCAGGCTGGTATCCGACAGTGCCTGCTCGATCCCGCCGAGCGTCCGATCGGGCACGACATAGACGGCGATGCCGAGGGCTCTCGCGTGGTTGATAGCGATCGCGGCGATCTCCGAGCTGACGAGAATGAGCTGAGGCTTTGCCCTGCGTATCAGGCCGAGATCTAGCCCGCCACTACCCGTGCCGACTCGAATCACCTGAAGCGCTAGCGCCGAGGCGAGATCGACAGCTGCGCCACCGGCGACCGCGATTGACTCGGGCCTGGCTTTCAGAGCGACGAGTCGCCCATCTGCGTCACGAACCGACACCGGATAGAGGGGAACGCTTGCGCCGGTCGGCTCCGACTTCTCGCCGCAGGCGCTCAAGGTGAAGAGAGAGACAAGGGCAAGCGAGAGCGCAAGTAGCGGGAGTCGATGCGAAAGCCTCGCGCTCGAGGGCCGACGACGGGCTGCACGAAGCGTTTGCACTACGCCACGATGATATCGAGGCCGCCTCGCTACGGCCTTTTGTACGCGGCCACCGAAACGCTCTGAGGAAGTCGCGCGCCTTCGTTGAATAGGAGGCTATGCCCCATTGGCAGCGACTGGCCATTCTTGGCGCCGTAATCGTGCTCACACTTCTCCTCTCGGAGATCGCCGATCGTGCACTCGCACGACGAAAGCTCGATCCGAGCGCGATCACCCGTTATCGAATACTCAGGCGCAGCGTTCGCGCGGGTATCGTTTTTGTGGGCCTACTCTCGGCTCTCCTCGTCATTCCCCAGGTGAGGGCGGTCGCGGGGGGGATCCTCGCTTCTTCGGCCATCATCGGCATCGTCTTTGGCTTCGCCGCGCGGACGACGATCGCCAATGTGATCGCCGGGCTGATGATCGCCACGACTCAGCCGCTGCGGCTCGGAGATGTGATCGAAACCAGCGGCGAGCGAGGCGTGGTCGAGGAGATCACCCTCAACTACACCTTTATCCGCCTGGGTGACGGCTCGCGGTTCGTGATACCGAACGAGAAGCTCGCCTCCGATACTATTAAGAACTTCTCGATCCGAGGGCATGAAACGCTTGCCGAAGTCAGTGTGCAGATTCCGATCGGGATCGATCTCGAGGAGATCGTCACCGGTTTGGAGGAGGCGCTTGCAGACGAGAGGGGGCTCGAGGTCTACGTGAGTGACCTATCCGACAAGGCGACGATTCGCGTACGAGCGGTCGCCCGCGACGCCGCGTCCGCCGATGAGCTCGAGAGAGCCTTGAGACTGCGCGTGCACGAACGGCTGCGTGGTGAGGGAGTGCTCGCGTGAGCCCGCCTTCTCGACGGAGAAGACCAAGCTCACCGCGGCGCGCTCGTGCGAGCAACGCGTACACCGACGCGCAGCGTCGCCGGCGCCGCCATCACGCTCGGCTAAAGCGCCGCCGCCGTACCAAGAGGATGATTCTCGGCGTTTTCGGCGGCGCGGCGGTTCTCCTCGCCGTAGGTGTCATCACCGGTGGCGGGGTCGTCTTCACCAGGTGCAGCCTCTCCTCGCTGAAGCCGGCGGCGATCGGGGAGAACTCCTTTGTCTATGCGGCTGGCGGCTCGCTTCTCGGCGCGATCCCCACGGCGCAGAACCGTCAGGTAGTGGGCTGGAACGAGATTTCACCGTGGATGCCAAAGGCCGTCGTTGCGATCGAAGACAGGCGCTTCTACGAGCACGGCGGCGTCGATTATATTGGGATAATTCGAGCCGCCATCGCCGACCTTCGCGCGCGCAAGGCAGTTCAGGGCGCATCGACGATC
The DNA here is from genome assembly GCA_003170995.1 of Actinomycetota bacterium. GTDB lineage: Bacteria > Actinomycetota > Thermoleophilia > Gaiellales > Gaiellaceae > Fen-549. Next base: position 13,133 of record PMXT01000050.1, read on the forward strand.
ACCCAGCAGCTCGTTCGCAATCTCTACATCTCCAATCGCGAGCGCACGGTGAGTCGCAAGCTGAAGGAAGTCTGCTTGGCACGCAAGCTCGATCAGGCCTGGTCGAAGCAAAAGATCCTGACCGCCTACATGAACCAGGTTTTCTACGGCTCGAACGCCTACGGCGTCGAGGCCGCAGCCGAGACGTACTTTTCGAAGCACGCGAGCCAATTGACGCTGCCACAAGCGGCGCTTCTCGCCGGTCTGCCCCAGGCGCCGAGCGACTACGACCCGTCTTACAACAAGCCGGCTGCGCTGACACGCCGGAATGAAGTGCTGAAGGCGATGCTCGACACCAAGGACATCAGTCGCAAGCAGTACAAGCGCGCCATCGCCACGCCGATCCACCTCAAGTCCGGAGAGATCTACAAGAACATCAGGGAGCCGTATTTCTTCAGCTACGTCACCGCTCAGCTGGTCAAGCAGTACGGAGCCGAGACCGTGCGCTCGGGGGGCCTCAAGGTCTATACGACGATCAACCCGCGCATGCAGCGACTGGCCAGGAAAGCGATTCGCGACAATCTCTACTACAGCACCGATCCCGCCTCCGCGATCGTCGCCATCGACCCGCGGACGGGCGCCATCAAGGCGATGACGGGGGTCATTCCGGGGAAGTCGAACAACCAGTTCAACCTTGCCGCGCAGGCCAAGCGTCAACCGGGCTCGACGTTCAAGGTTTTCGTCCTGACGGCGGCGATCGCGCAGGGGATGGACCCGTACAGCACCTATTACACCTCGGCGCCGTTCACCTACCAGCCTGACTCAGGCAGCGCGCCCTTTACCTTCCACACCTACGACAACACCTATGCTGGCTCGATCTCTGTGGCGAGCGCGACTCTGATGTCCGACAACACGGTTTACGTCCAGCTGGGACTTGATACGGGGCTCCAGGAGGTCGCCGATATGGCGTACAAGCTGGGTGGTATCAATATTCCGGCCGACGGGATCGTCCCCGCGATGGCGCTCGGAACTGCCGCCGTATCGCCGCTTCAAATGGCCAGCGCCTACGCGACGCTCGCGGCCGGCGGCATCCGCTCCGAACCGCTCGCGATAACGAAGGTCGCTCTGCCCGACGGCACTGTTGATCGGAGCGCCGGCTGGGGCAAGCCGCGTCACGAGCGGGTGATACCAGACTGGGTCGCCTACGAGGTGACCAAGGTGCTCGAGCAGAACATGCTCAGCGGAACTGCTGTCGGGGCGTATTTCGGCCGGATAGCAGCGGCCAAGACGGGAACGACTGACAATCACGCGGACGGTTGGCTCTGCGGCTACACGCCTCAGCTCGCGACCGCGGTTTGGATGGGGTTTCCGGGCGGAGAAATTCCGATGTACTCCGTACACGGGGTTGCCGTAGCGGGAGGCAACATTCCGGCCTCGATCTGGCACGACTTCATGGCGGCCGCGATGGCGAGCATGCCGATGCGCGACTTCTCCACCCCCACGACCGCGGCTAGGTTCGTCATCTGGTCGAAGGGAAGCTACGGTTCCCTGGGCTCTGCGACGACCACCTCGTCGGACACGACGGGCGCGGCTACGACGAGCGCGACGAAGCGCGTGACCACGAAGCGCGCGACAACCACGAAGACGACCACACCTCCACCGACAACGACTTCTACGCCGGTGACAACAACCTCGACTACGCCGGTGACAACAACCTCGACTACGCCGGCGTCGCCGAGACCCTGACGAGATTAGTTGCTGTGCGCTTGACGTGCAGCTCGAGCTTTGCTCCAGTACTGCGGCAAGAGAGCGACACGGCGAGCGATTCGTCGCGGAAGCGTGGTCTCTGGACGCTCACCAGCGGCCGGATACGGTGCGTACCGACCGACGCTGAGAGCTGCGAGCTGGGCCGTCGCGGCGGCGAGAATGGTCGTGACGATTAGGAACGAGAACCTGATATAGCCGACTGCCGCTAGCTCCGACACGTACCAGACCACGCTCAGACCGAGGTGTAGGCGCGATGCCAGCTCCCAGTAGACGAGGAAAGGCCCGAGAAGCCCGGCGGCGAGTAGCGCCAAGCAGGCCCAGGGTCGATAACGGCGTAGTTGGGGCATCCAGATCCAAGCGTGAAGTGGTGGCAGCAAGAAGAGAAGCGCGTAGCCGTTGAGCCAAGCGACAGCCAGCGAAGCACCCGCGACTACTAATAGCGCGGAGGCATAGCCGGCCAATTCCTCTTCCGCGCTCACCTCCTTTCGTGGGAGCAGACGATTGCGAGTCAGCAGCCAAGCGCCGAAGGCTAGAAAGGCGAAGACGACGATGGCCGCGAGCGGCAAAGATGTTGCGGCGGAACTATCCGGCGACACTGGCCTACCGGCGCCTTTGGGCCAGAGCCCGATCAGGGCGAAGAGCCAGAACAGCGCGAGTAGAGAGAACCAGAAGCCGAGTCTACGGCCGAGACTGCGCAGCGCCGGTCGGAACGCGAAATGGCGGCGCCGGCAGCGCGCGAAGAGATCGACGATGGCCACCAAAGCGGGAATGAGCGAAGCGAACAGAAGGAGCTGAATCGCCCAGCCGTGAACGAAGCGCCCGCCTAGGTAGATGTAGGAGGCGTTACTAACGCGAGGCTCTGGGGCGCCCTGATCGAGCGCGGCCAGCAGTTGCTCACTGGCTTGTCCGATTTGGGTCAAGTGCGCTTTTCGCAAGTGCGATTTCGAGATGTTTTCGGGCGTGTCGGTGAGCGGGTTGGGGTACCTGTCGCCGGCAGTGGTGAACGTGATGGCGGGGATACCGCGAGTTACGAAAGGAGCTTGCTCGTAGAGGCTGAACGGAAGGGCCAGATCGAGCAGCTGATGGACGGGGCTCGTGTGTGTGATGACGGCATCAGGCTGCGCGTTGAGAAGTCGGTACGCAGTTGCGACCAGGAAGGGAGAAGACGAGTTAGCCGAATCACCGTTGAAGAGCACCCGCGGCTTTCCAGTGCCGGCGATAGAGTCGAGCACGATCACCGCGGCAACGCGTTGCTTGGTGCTTTGGAGTTTGGCGAAGCGCTCGGCCCCAATCGCGCCGAAGGCTCCTCCATCCGTGGATAGGAAGACGATCGTGTGTGCTGGCTGGGGCGGGGAGACGTATCCGGGTTGGTCTTGATACGCGCGCGCCAGCTCGAGCATCGAGGCCGTACCAGAGGCGTTGTCATTGGCCCCTCCCCCTTGGCCGCTGTTGTCGCGATGCGCTAAAACGACGATCTCGGTGGAGGAGCGGCCGCGAACCGTAGCGCTGATGTTGGACAGGCTGACGTTGCCGAGACCCGGAATACGAGCGTCGAAGCGGTCGACCTGCGCGCTAAGCCCGAGCTCTTTGAACCGGCCTTTGACCCAGTCGCGGAGCGCCCCGCTGCTCGTCGCGTCGGGGCTGCGATTGGGGTACTTGAGGACGAGCTCCTCTCCTAGCGTCTGGACAACCGCGCCGCGATCGAAGGAGGCGAATAGAGTTGGCACTGCAAGCGTCTGCTGTCGAGCGGCGCTGAAGGCGACAATGAGAAGAGGGATCACCACAACGAACCAGGCGCCGCGATAGATCCGAGCGCTGAGCGGTCGCTCGAGCGAACCGGGTCGCGGCCTCATCGCCCGTGGTCTTCGCCGCATTGAGACTCTCACCGTCCAGCTATAGTAGGCATCAAGCTGGGACTAGGTATGCAGGACTCTCCTACGATCCTTCTCGTCGATGACGAGGACGCGATCCAGAAACTGCTCTCTTTTCCGCTGCAAAAAGATGGATATCGAGTCGTCGAGGCGCGAGATGGGGAAGCCGCCCTGAGTCGCTTCGACGAAGAAAAAGTCGACCTCGTCGTTCTCGATCTCGCACTGCCAAAGCTGGACGGACTCGAGGTTTGCCGACGTTTACGTGTGCGCAGTGCTGTGCCGATCATCATGCTGACTGCTCGCGACGAGGAGATCGACAAGGTGATCGGTCTCGAGATCGGCGCCGACGATTACATCACCAAGCCGTTCTCGATACGCGAGTTCCGCAGTCGAGTTCGCGCACTGCTCAGGCGAGCATCTCTGACACCGACGACAAGCGCTGACGAAGAGATCGCAGTAGGTCCCCTTCGCATCGATCGAGCACGGCGACGTGTCGAGGTAGGCGGCCGGACTCCAGAGTTGACCTATGTGGAGTTCGAGCTGGTGCAGATCCTCGCGGAGCAGCCAGGGCGAGTGTTTTCCAGGTCAGACTTGCTCGAAAAGATTTGGGGTAGCTCGCAATACCGAGATCGGAGGACGGTGGACGTTCACGTGCGCCATCTTCGCGAGAAGCTCGAGCGTGATCCAGGCAAGCCTGAGCTGATTCTCACCGTCCGCGGCGTCGGCTATCGCTTCCGCGAGCCATGAGAGTACTGCGCAGCCTCAGCGGCCAGCTCATTACGGCGCTGGTAGTGCTCGTCCTCGTCGCACTGGCGACGAGCTATCTGGTCGTGGTCCCCACGCTCGATAACCAGCTCGTCTCGAACCGGTTGGACGAGCTCCAGCGCTCGACCAGTGGGATCGTCGGAGCGGTAGCCAGTGGGGATGATTTATTCCTGCAGTCTCGGGTCGAGAACAGCGCCTCGGCGCTCGATGTTCGAATCGTGGTTTTTCAAGAGCTGGGGCCCCCGCTGCAGCTCTTCGTGATGGCCGACTCTCTTCGCGCCAGTCCGAGTGCAATCAAGCGCGATCGAATCGCTCTCGACGCCGCAGAGAGCGGGCGATTAGCGCGCGGAACCGTGAATCGAAGCGGTACTGAGCGCGCCGAGGTGGCAGTACCAATTTCGGGGACATCCGAGCTAGTGCTTCTATCCGGCTCTCTCAGCGAGGCGAAACAGAGCGTGGAGGCCGTGCGCCGGCAACTCCTGTTCGCGGCCATTCCCTCTCTACTCATAGCGCTCGCAATCGGCGTTCTGGGCGCTCGCCGGCTCACCTCGCGTATTCGACGCCTCGAGCGTGGTGCCGATCGGATTGCCGCCGGCTCGCTCGAGCAGCCGATCGAGGAGGAGGGGGAGGATGAGGTCGGGCAGCTTGCGCAGAGCTTCGAGCGCATGCGCCAGCGCCTCGCTCAACTGGACGAGGCGCGCCGCGAGTTCATCGCCAACGCGTCTCACGAGCTACGAACGCCCATCTTCGCTCTGTCGGGCTCTCTAGAGCTCTTGACCGAGGAGGAGATGGATGAGACCAACAGGCGGGAGTTCTTGGAGACGATGCGCGGTCAGGTGGAGCGTCTGAAGAAGCTGGCAACGGCGCTGCTCGATCTCTCGCGACTCGACGCGGGCAAGCTCGATCTGATACCGAGACCGCTGGCTCTCGCTCCTTTGGCCGAATCGCTGAGACACGAGTTCGAAGCTGCAGCGGAGCTTTCCGGGCACCCGCTTTCGATCTCGACCCAAACCGAGACGATCGCCGAAGCCGACGAGCAGCGAACTCTCCAAATCGGCCGGATACTGCTCGAGAACGCGCTGATTCACACTCCGCAAGGGACTTCCGTCTCGGTCGGCTCGGCGGAGGAGGGCGGTCGCGGTCTTCTGATCGTTGAGGACAGCGGTCAGGGATTAGCGGTCGACGGGCAGGAGCGGGTGTTCGAACGCTTCTTCCGTCTCGAAGGCGAGAAGTCGTCGGGCAGTGGTTTGGGACTCGCGATAGCCCGTGAGTGGGCGCGACGGATGAATGGCGATCTGACGCTGGAGTCGCAGCCCGGAGAGACGAGGTTTGTGCTTTCGCTACCGCTCTCGAAGAGCGAAGACGCTGTATGAGCGCCGCCGTTTTCACGTGGAAACGGGACGTGAGACACGACCGAAACTCGACCTTCGCAGCAGCTCGCCATAGTTACGGCTCATCTCGAAGAGCCACGCCCGATGCAGGAGCTGCATGATTGGTGGGCAGCGAGGGAATACACTGCCCGCGGTTGTCGTATCCTGGCGCTAGATTCGTTCGGGATCGAACAGCGACGCGATGTTTACGATGAGCTCTGAAAAAGCGGTCATAAACCTGACGATCCCGGCGAAAGCCGAGTACATCACGCTTGGGCGCTTGGCGCTGACGGCGCTAGCGCGCGTGCGCGAATTCCCCGAAGAGACGCTCGCCGATCTCAAGCTCGCACTGACCGAAGCCTGCTCGAATGCGATCAGGCACGCCTATAGGACCGATGAAGGGACAGTGGAGATTATCTACGAGCTCGAACCCGACCGGTTGATCGTTGAGGTCTGTGACCAGGGGCGCGGCTTCGTACCCCCGAGTGGCCTCGAAGAGATCGACTTCGGGGAGGGCGGGCTCGGGATCGCAATCATTCGAGAGATCGTTGACGATCTCGAGATCAGCGAGAAGATAGGCGGCGGATCACGTCTTCGATTCGAAAAAAGACTCGGCTCCTAAAAGAAGTTCGCTCGGGTGAACGACAAAGATCCCGGCGGGCACGCCCGGGGACGATGTTGCAGCTCGTGAACACCGGGCACAAGTCGCTGGGCGACTACGCGTCGATTGTCTCGCGCGGCTTGATGGAGGAGATAGGGCGCCTCGCCGAGTCAGTTCGCGGTCTGCGCGTCTTGCACCTATCGGCGACGGCGTTCGGCGGAGGTGTCGCTGAGATTCAGTACACCCTCATTCCGCTTATGCGCGACGCCGGGCTCGAAGTCGAATGGCGAATCATCCACGGGCAGGAGGAGTTCTTCAACGTTACGAAGGCCGTTCACAACGGGCTTCAGGGCGACCGCCTCGGTCTATCGCAAGAGGACCGCGAGATCTTCCGTCGTTACAACCAGCTGAACGCAGCGCAACTCGACGACTCGGACTACGACGTGATCATCGTCCACGATCCGCAACCAGTTGGCATGATCGATCACTTCTCTTCCTCAAAGGCGAAGTGGATCTGGCGCTGCCACATCGACCTTTCGGAGCCGAACCCCGACGTCCTCGATTTCCTGGCGCCGTCGATATCGCACTACGACGCGATGATCTTTCACCGCGAGCAGTACGTT
>PMXT01000060.1 GCA_003170995.1 Actinomycetota bacterium
GAACTTGGCCACCTCCTGGAAGAAGTTGTTGTGGGCGTTGAAGAAGAAGGACAGGCGCGCGCCGAAATGGTCGGGCGAGAGTCCAGCCTCTACCGCCGCCTGGCAGTAGGCGATCCCGTTGACGAGCGTGAAGGCGAGCTCCTGCACGGCCGTCGAGCCGGCCTCGCGGATGTGATAGCCCGAGATCGAGATGGTGTTGAAGCCGGGCAGGCGCCCCTCGCAATAGGCGAACAAGTCGGTCGTGATCCGCATCGAGGGCCGAGGCGGGAAGATGTAATTCCCGCGCGCGACGTACTCTTTGAGGATGTCGTTCTGGACGGTACCGCGCAGCTTCTCGGGCGCGACGCCCTGCTTCTCGGCCACCAGCTCGTAGAGAAGAAGCAGTAGCGCCGCCGGCGCGTTGATCGTCATCGAGGTCGAGACCTGATCGAGCGGAATCTCGGCAAAGAGCAGCTCCAGATCGATCAGCGAGTCGATCGCTACGCCGACGCGCCCGACTTCGCCCTCGGCGAGCGGGTGGTCGGAGTCGTAGCCGAGCTGGGTGGGTAGATCGAAGGCGACCGAAAGTCCCGTCTGGCCCTTCTCGAGTAGGTAGCGGAAGCGCGCGTTCGTCTCCTCGGCCGAGCCGAAGCCGGCGTACTGGCGAATCGTCCAGGGGCGACCGCGATACATGGTCGTATAGGGGCCGCGCGTGAACGGGTAGGCGCCCGGCGACTCGGGCTCGAGCCCGGCAATGTCTTCGCTCGTATAGACGGGCTTGAGCTCGATTCCCGCCTCGGTCTTCCGCGATTCCTCTGCCGGCGTCATGGCCGGAATCGTACGCATCCCAAGGGCGTGATGAGCCGGTAGCGGCGGGAGCTATCGACCAGCCGCAACTGACAGCCGATAACGTGATGACCACATCCCTCGTAGACGAGGACGACCTGCCGAAGTGGCCGGAGCAATCGAGATGACGCAGAACAACGCCTATCGCAAGTGGCCAGGGCCCGCCGAGGAAGAACCTGCGCGTTTCGAGCCGCTCGGATACTCGCCGATTCCACACGACCCGGCCGTCGAGCCGGCGCGTGACTACGAGCCGATCCAGCCCGAGGGAGCCTTCCGCGGTTTCCTCAAGAAACTCGCGGCGCCCTTCATTGCACTCGGCGCCCTACTGCTCAAGTTCAAGGCGGCGATCCTGATCGTAATCAAGCTCAAGTTGTTCGTGACCGCCGCCTCGATGGTCGTCTCGATCGGAGCCTACGCGATGCTCTGGGGCTGGCCTTTCGGCCTCGGCTTCGTGCTGCTCCTGCTCGTGCACGAATCGGGCCACGCGTTCGAGGCGCGACGACAGGGCCTACCGGTGAGCGCTCCGGTTTTCATCCCCTTTATGGGCGCCGCGATTCTCTTACGTGAGATGCCGCACAACGCCTGGCGGGAAGCGCGTCTGGCGCTGGCGGGCCCGTTCGTCGGCTCGCTCGGGGCGGCGCTCTGCTGGGGTCTCGCCGTCGCCTATCACTCCGACTTTCTGCTGGCGCTTGCCTACATCGGCTTTTTCCTCAACCTCTTCAACCTGCTACCGGTAGTGCCGCTCGACGGCGGGCGAGTCGTAGCTGCGCTTCATCCGGCGATCTGGATCGTCGGTTTCGCCGCTCTTGCTGGATTGGTTTACTTCGCGCCCAACCCGATCCTGCTTTTCATCCTGGTTCTGGCGGCCTACGAGCTCTACCAGCGCTGGAGCACGCGGCACGAGACTCGCGAGCGCGAGTACTACAAGGTGAAGCCCGGGCAACGCATTGCGGTCGCCATCGGCTACTTCGGGCTCGCCATACTGCTCACGATCGCCATGACCCAGACTCACGTCGCCCGTCACTTCTGATGCCCGAACAACGCGAAAGACTCGATGACCGCGAAGTTCTCTCCAGCGCCGACGGCGGGCACGAGCGCCACGTACAGATGATCGCCGCCGAGTTCCGGCGCGGTTTCGAGGCGGTCGATAAGATCGACCGCCCGGCCGTCTCGGTCTTCGGCTCGGCGCGGGTGGCCGAAGGCCAGCACTTCTACGACTTGGCTCGCCAGGTCGGAGGCGAATTCGCACGCGCCGGCTGGGCGATCGTGACCGGCGGCGGGCCGGGGATCATGGAGGCGGCCAACCGCGGCTCACAAGAGGCCGGCGGGCTCTCGGTCGGCTTCAACATCCGCCTGCCACACGAGCAAGCGGCGAATCCCTATATCGACCTACTCCTCACCTTCGACCACTTCTACGCCCGCAAGACGATGTTCGTGAAGGCAGCCGAGGGCTTCGTCATCTTCCCTGGCGGCTTCGGCACGATGGACGAGCTGTTCGAATCGCTGACCCTGATCCAGGTCGGCAAGATCTTCCACTTCCCGGTTGTGCTGATGGACTGCGACTACTGGGAGGAGATGGTGGGCTGGATGCGCCGCGAGCTACTCGGCAAGAAGATGATCTCACCCGACGATCTCGCTCTGCTCTCGCGCACCGACGACCCCGCCGAGGCTGTCCGGATCGTGCTCGAGCACCACGAGCATCACGATGGCAAGAGCACGGTCAGGCCTTAGCGCCTTCTCCTATCTCACGTAGGAATTCGCTCGGCAGCATGACACTTGCAGCCAGGATCTCGATCCTCAAGAGACGCCCGTCGAGATCGAAGTCAAGGTTGATCATGCCATCGACCTCAACTGGATCGCAGGCTACGGCTTCTCGCTCCTCGTGTTCCTGACTGGTCTCGCACAGAAACGCATAGGTAAAGATACTGACGCCTCGAAGGGACTAAAAGGCCGTTCAGCGCCGAAAAGCGCTTCGCTGATTGAGGATGCGCCCCACGTCCGAGATCGAGATGAAGCCGACCAGACGGCCGTCTTGGAGAACGAGCCCGCGGTGGATCTCACCTCCCACCAATTCGTTCAGGGCGTTTTCCGCGCTGTCCTCGGAATCGAGCACGGGAATCCGGTCTCTCGCCAGCATGCTGTCGCGAACGAGCCGATCGCCCCACTCGCCGCGAGGACGATTACTGATCGCGCCGAGGGGGAGCAATCCGAGCACATCGCCGTTCGACACAACCGGGTAAGTGCTGTGACGGGTGAGGCCGCTGAGTGAATCGGCGAACTCACCGAGGGTCTCATCAGCCGGGGCGGTCACCGGCTCACGCGTCATCAGATCGCGTACATGTAGGCCCGCGAGCGCCTCGGCGGCCTTCAGGTAACGAGTCTCGCCGCCGGCGGCGCCGAGCAGGAACCAGCCGATGAGGGCCAGCCAGACACCACTCAGCGAGCCGGTCGCGAGTACGACGAAGGCGCCGCTGCCGATCATCAAATAGCCGAAGCCGCGTCCGCAAGCCGCCGCGATCCTCGTCGCCCAGGCGAAGTCGCCCTTCGCCTTCCAGAGCGCCGCTCTCAGCACGCGACCGCCGTCGAGGGGAAGCGCCGGCAGGAGGTTGAACACAAGCAACAGCAGGTTGATGTAGCCGAGCCAGGCGAGAGTGCCGCTGAGCGCCGTGGAGAAGGTTGTGAGACGAGCCATTCCGGCAAAGAAGGCTCCGAGGGCGAGCGAGACCGCCGGCCCGGCGATGCCGATGCGGAACTCCGCGCCCGGGCTCCTGAACATCTCCCTGAACTGAGCGACGCCTCCGAAGAGCCAGAGCGTGATGCCTTCGATCTGCATACCGTTGCGACGGGCGACGAGCGAGTGCCCGATCTCGTGCAGGATGATCGAGAGGAAGAACACGATCGCGGCTATCACGCTCATGACCAGGTAGGTCGCGCTCGAAAGACCGGGATCCTGTGAAGGGAAGACCGAGGTCGACCAAATCCAGACGAGCAAGGCGAAAACGATCAGCCAGCTCCAGTTGAAAGAGATGCGGATCCCGGCGATGCGGCCGATCGTAAAGTTGCGGTTCATGGCCTAGTTTCTTCTCCTGGCTTCGCTGCTAGATGTGCCCCGAGCCTACTTCTTCTCAACGATCCTGTCTCTCCGGTATTTCCGAGCCGAGCCCGGCTCAAGCCCGAGCGCGAGCGGGATCTCCTTTTCAGATGGAAAGCTCAAGCGCCGGCGTGCCGCTCGCGGAAAGCGCGGGCCTTGCGGCCCTGTTGTCACAGATGGCCCTCGAGCTGGGACAACCCCCTCACGAGCTGAGACCGCTCCCAGACGAGCTTCCATCACGCCACCTGAGGGAGATGCGCAGATGGCCGCGGAGTCAGTCGCTCTCGTTCGTGCCACGCATCTTCTCGGTCAGCGCCCGGGCGCGTGCGTGCACGTCACGCCTGAGATCCTCGCGATCGGTCGAAGCCGGCTCGCGCTCCTTCTCATCAGTCTCAACCGGCGGCTCGGGCAAGAGCTCGACCGCAGCGGAAGCGGGCTCGGGAGCGCGCACTCGGGACTCGGCTAGCTTGTAGCGAAGCTCCTCGGCCGGATCGATCACGGCCCGCTGGCGGCGGAATCGAGACAAAAACTCGCAAACCACCCCGAAGGCGCGCGCCAGTACACGGGCAACCCAAAGCATGGCGCGATGCTACACTCATCGCCGCTTCCTGCCTTGTAAACCGGCGCGAGTCCCGCGCGACGGATCGGAGCGAGGCCGACCAAGACCGAAGGAAGGAGATACGGGAGCCCGTGACCGACTACGAGGTCCTGATCATGCTCGACCCCGAGCTGGCCGAAGATCGCCAGCAGGAGGTCGTCGACCGCATTCGCACACAGGTTGTGGAGAGCGGCGGTATCTGGGAGGCACACACCCCATGGGGCCGCCGACGGCTCGCCTACGAGATCGCGCACAAGAACGAGGGCATTTACTACCTCGTCACCTTCTCTGCCGCGCCCGAGGTCCTGAACGAGGTCTCGCGCCTGCTCAAGATCGACGATGCCGTGCTCCGTCACATGGCAGTTCGCCGCGTCAAAGGCTCGAGCACGTCGGGCCCGGCACCCGTTGTGACCGCGCCCGCGCCCGTGAATGTCGATACCACCGAGCCCACTCCCATCCAGGAAGACGAGTAGCCTTAGCGAACTCACGTTCGTTTAGGGAGGAGAGACCATGGCCAACATCAACCGCGTAGTCCTCGTTGGCAACCTGACTCGCGATCCGGAGCTCCGGCAGACACCAAGCGGAACCGCCGTCTGCAAGCTCCGAGTCGCCGTCAACACGCGCCAGAAGGATTCGGCGACGGGCCAATGGGGCGACAAGCCCAACTACTTCGACGTCACCGTTTGGGGCAACCAGGGCGAAAGTTGCGCACAGTACCTAGCCAAGGGGCGACCGGTGGCGGTCGACGGCAGGCTCGACTGGCGCGAGTGGGATGCCCAGGACGGGACCAAGCGCCAGGCCGTCGAGATCATCGCCGACAACGTCCAGTTCCTCGGTAGCCGCGAGGGCGGCGAGAGCTCGAGCTTCGTCCCCCAGGGCGCGGCACCCGCCAACGCCGACTTCGGTCCGGCCGACGACGACATTCCGTTCTAGAAGGAGAGACCTTGGCTCAGCAGGACAAGAAGCGCAAGCGCATGAGCCCCAGCTCGATGCCGACCCGACGCAGGGGATGCCATTTCTGCAAGGACAAGGTCGAGGAGATCGACTGGAAGAACGCGGGCGGCCTGCGCCGCTACATGTCCGAGCGCGGCAAGATCCGAGCCAGACGCATCACCGGAGTCTGCCGCCGTCACCAGCGGCAACTCGCAGTTGCGATCAAGCGGGCGCGCGAAATGGCCCTTCTCCCCTACGTTTCGGAATAGGGAGCAGGAATGGAAGTCATCCTTCTTCAGGACGTGGAGAAGCTCGGGCTACGGGGCGACGTGGTCTCGGTGACACGCGGCTACGCGCGCAACTTCTTGATCCCGCGCAAGCTGGCCGAGACGGCGACAGCGGCCAAGGTCGAGGAGATCCGAAGGCGAGACGCTCGACGAGCGCTGCAAGAGGCGCGCAGCGCCGAGCAGGCTGAGACAATCGCCGAGAGATTACGCAAGACGGTGCTCCGCTTCGAGATGAAGGCCGGCCCCAGCGGTGCGCTCTTCGGCTCGGTTACCCCCAGTGACATCGCCGACGAGATCTGGCGTACCCGCAAGATTCGTATCGATCGGCGAAAGATCGAGCTTCCCGATCCACTCAAGCGCGTCGGCAGCCACGCGGTATCGATTCACATCTTCGAAGACGTGAGTGTGGCGGTGAAGACGCTGATAGTTCCTGAAGGTGGCGAGCTCACTCCCGAACAGGAGCTGGGCATCGAGGCAGACGAGCCGGCAAGCGAAGAGTCCGAGGCGCCCGTCGCCGAGGCGACGCCCGCCGAAGACGAGACAGCCGATTCCGCAAACTGATCTCGGTGGGTGAGCAGCTCTAGCGAGAGCTGCGCCGCTACCGAGCGCGAGCTTGTGGCCGCCGCCCTCGCCTGCGCCATAGCTGGAAGCGGAGCTCCTCGCCACGAGCGAGCCGCCCGATATTTGCGCGGTGTAGCCAGATAATCGCCAACGCAGCTGCGCCCAAAAAGACAACCACCGGAAGATCCTGCCCTAGTAGGAGCGCCGCGGGAGCCAAGGAGACTGCTGCCAGTATCGAAGCTAGCGACGCATAGCGTCCAACGAGGAAAACCAGGGCCCAGACCGCCATGCCTACGACCGCGACAAGCGGAGCGATACCGATCACCGCGCCGCCGCAGGTAGCGACCATTTTGCCGCCACGACGGAAGCGCATGAAGAGCGGACGCCAGTGCCCGAGCATCGCCGCCGCGCCGGTGAGCACAGCCACGAGCGAGCCACGCGTAAGCGAGGCAACGAGCGCCGGGACGAAGCCCTTGAGCACGTCGAAGAGGACGACCGCGAGACCGTAGCGAGCGCCGAAGCAACGCCAGACATTGCTGCCACCGATGTTGCCGCTGCCATATCGGCGGACGTCTTCGCCCCGTAACAGACGTACGAGCCAGTACCCAAAGGGGATACTGCCGGAGAGATAGCCGGCGAGGACGAGTGGCGCCGTGGTGCTCATGTTCATCTAGATCTCGTGTCGAGGGAGGTCGCTTACACCGGCCGATTACAAGCCACTGCGTGCGAGCACCACAGTGCTTCAGGCCAGCGCTGAGCATAGCGCCACGGCAGATCGTGCGAGTACAAAGCCGCCCGTGCTATGACTCTCACCGTGCATTGGCCGCGGTCAACACGGATACCGGAGAGCAGGGATATCCCCTCAGCGCCAAAGCGCTCAGAAGCACACCGGGCAGCGGACGAACTCGCGGCGCGAAATAAACAGGCAGCCCCGAGCGGACAGCTCGACTGGCGACGCGAGGTCGTTCTGCTCGCACTCGTGTTGCTCGGGATAGCCATCTTCTTCGCCGGTTACGCGGCCGGCAGGCACGACGACACTTTCCGCACGAGCTGGTATGCGCCGCTCCGAGGAACTAGCGCGGCTCCACAGACCATCGGCAGTGTGCAGGGAGGGCCGATCGAGCCGGCCGGCAACACACCGCTTCTCGTAACGGTGCGCGGCCTACGCATCCTGCCCGCGAATGAGCACTACGTTCTCTACGTGCTCGACGCCAAGCGTGTGGCGTCACGTTGCGGCGCGTTCTCGGTCGGTGAGGGTACGACGCAGGTGCACCTGAGCTACCCCGGGCTGCAAAAAGAGCCGTACGGCTGGAAGATCGCGCGAGAGCGAAAAAACGTGACCGGTATCGGGAAGATCGTCGCCCGAACAACCTGGCACTAACGCCTGGCGCCTGGCAAGCTACGGCGGAGTGCGCCCCGCCGCGACGAAGGCGGCGTGAGTCAGTGGCATGCGCTCGGCGAAGAGGCTCTCTATTGCCTCGGCATAGCGCCGGATCTCGCGTTGCGCGGTTTCAGCGTTCCTGAGCGAGAGGAAGTTCATCAGCGAGCGCGCGTTGACTGTCCAGAAGAACTCGGTGTAGGCGGCAACGGGCAGCACCGTTCGCGCCAACTCGCGTGCAACCCCGGCCTCGATCAAACGTCGGTAGGTCGCATAGGCGGCCTCATTCGTCGTCTCGATCTCGGTACGTGCCCTCTGGGCCAGCTCCGGCTCGACCGCCTCGAAAAAGTAGACGCCAGGCTTCCCCACTTGCTGGCGCACGTCCTCGGCGGCCGGGACATAGAAGTCGCCGCTTGCCTGCGAGTAGCGCATGCTGAACTCGTTGAACGACGACCAGCGGTGCCTGATCCATTCGCGCATGACGAAGATCGGGCAGCGCACGTGAAAGCGGAAGGAGTTGTGCTCGAAAGGCGTTCCGTGCCTGTTTCGCAACAAGAACCCGATCAGGCCTTCGTCCTCGGGCTCGATCTCCTCCTTGCGACGAGCGAAGCTGACACGAGCGGCGTTGACCACCGATAGATCACTCGCCATTGCATCGTCGAGCCGTACGAAGCCGTGATCGAGAACGGGAATCGAGCCTTCGGGAACACCTGACGCGGTCACGGAGGCAGTCTAGAGGGCCGAGTGGATGACGCCCGCGAGCGATACCGTCAAGGCTTTGCGGGCCTCACGGCTTCCTCTCCTCCGATCAGCGTGAGCCGCCAGTCGGCCTCGCAACCACCATCGAGGGAGAGTAGAAAGACCCGCTGCCACTCCCCGAGTTGCAGACGACGCGAGGAGAACGGAATCTGATCGCCGCGTGGGCCGAGCAGAAGAGCGAGCAGTGTCTCACGCTCGGCCTGGTCGCAGGGAACGAGACGGGTGAGCAGAGCCTCGAAATCCTCGAAGATCCCCGATTCCCGCTCGTTCACACGCACGAAAACGCGTTCCCCGCGCGGTGAAAGAAGCGCGACACCGCTTTCGTACTCGCTCGCGGCGAGCGCGTGCTGAACATCGTTCGTGATGTCGAGCACCGAGAGCGACGGGAGCGCGGCAGCGATCGAATAGGGAATCTCGATACTCGTCATTTATCTCGAGGCACCAGCGAGGGCTTGCTCGAAGAATGGGTTGAGAGCCTAATGAATTCTGATACTCGTAGCGCGGTTCGCGAAACCGATGAGAGTGGTGACGAACGACTAGCGTCGCATCAACTCGGCGAGATGGAAGGTCAGATCGAGCGATTGGCGCGCGTTCAGGCGTGGATCGCAAAGCGTCTGATAGGCCTCTTCGAGCTTCTCTTCCGAAAGCTTCTCGCCGCCGCCAAGGCATTCGGTCACGTCGCCGCCAGTGATCTCCAGGTGCACGCCGCCGGGCCACGTGCCCTCGGCGGCGTGGGCGGCAAAGAAGCCCTTGATCTCGGCCATGATGTCGGTAAAGCGGCGCGTCTTCCGGCCGCTATCGGTTGTGAAGGTGTTGGCGTGCATCGGGTCGCAGATCCAGACGACCGGGTGACCGGAGTCGCGCACCGCGGCCAGAATCGGACGCAGCGTCTGCTCGATCTCTTCGGCACCCATGCGCGCGATCAGGGTGAGCCGGCCGGGAATCTTTTCGGGATCGAGTCGCTCGCAGAGCTCGAGCACCTGCTCGGAGGTCGCGCTTGGACCTAGCTTGACTCCGACCGGGTTGTTCACGCCCGAGAAGAACTCGACGTGGGCTCCATCCGGCTGGCGCGTACGCTCACCGATCCAGAGCATGTGCGCCGAGCAGTCGTACCAGTCGCCGGTGAGCGAGTCACGGCGCGTGAGCGCCTCCTCGTAATCGAGCAGCAAGCCCTCGTGGCAGGTCCAGATGTCGACCTGGTGCAGGGCGGAGTTGTGCATGTCCACGCCGCAAGCAGCCATGAAGGCGAGCGCGCGGTCGATCTCGCTGGCTATCTGCTCGTAGCGCCGGCCCTCGGGCGAGGCCGTTACGAACTCCTGGTTCCAGACGTGCACCTGCGAGAGATCGGCGAAGCCGCCCTTGGCAAAAGCGCGCACTAAGTTGAGCGTCGAAGCAGCCTGGTTGTAGGCCCTGAGCATGCGGGCCGGGTCGGGAACGCGCGCCTCGGCCGTCTCCTCCTCGCTGTTGACCATGTGGCCGCGGAAGGAGGGGATCTCGAGATCTCCGATTTTCTCGGTCGGCGAGGAGCGCGGCTTCACGAACTGCCCAGCCATGCGCCCAATGCGCACCACGGGGACGCTGGCCGCGTAGGTCATGACAGCCGACATCTGCAGGATCACCTTCAGGCGCTCGCGAATCGCGATCGCCGAGTGCTCGTGGAAAGACTCCGCGCAATCGCCGGCTTGCAGGCAAAAAGCCTTGCCGACGGCAACCTGAGCGAGCGCATCCCGCAAGCGGCGGGCCTCCCCCGCAAACACGAGCGGCGGTTGGGAGCGCACCTCTTCGACAACCTCGTCTGCAAGCTCACGGCTGGGCCAGTCCGGCTGCTGCGCCGCGGGGAAGTTCCGCCAGGAGGAGGGCTGCCAGGTCGCCATATCTTCATACGTTACTGATGGGCGCCATTCCTCGTAGCGCCCGTTCGCGTCGTGCGCGGGGCGAGGCGTCGATAGGCTTGTGACTGATGGCCCTGACAGTCGTCGGCTCGGTCGCTTTCGACAGCATCGTGACTCCCTTCGGAGAGCGCGAGCGCGTGCTCGGCGGCTCGGCCGTGCACTTCTCGCTCGCCGCCAGCTACTTCACCCAGGTGCGACTGGTCGGAGTCGTCGGCGACGACTTCGGTGAAGCCGAGCGAGCGGTGCTGGAGCGACGAGGAATCGACATCCGCGATCTGGAGGTCGTACCGGGCGGCGAGACGTTCTTCTGGCGCGGGCACTACGACTACGACCTGAACAGCGCGAAGACGCTCGAGACGCATCTGAACGTCTTCGCCGATTTCGAGCCAAAGCTGTCGGAGCCATCGCGCTCGTCGGAGGCACTGTTCCTCGGCAACATCCAGCCCGAACTGCAGCAACGGGTACACGAGCAGTGCCCGAGCGCTTCGTTCGTCGCGCTCGACTCGATGAACTACTGGATCGACAACAGCCGCGACTCGCTCGTCGCGGCTATCGGCCTCGTCGACGCCCTCCTGCTGAACGACGCCGAGGTGCGCGAACTTACAGGCGAGCCAAACCTCGCTCGTGCCGCCAGGCGCATCCGCGAGTGGGGCCCACGCTTGGTCGTCGTCAAACAGGGCGAGTATGGGGCGGCGCTCTTCAGCGATGGAGGGTTTTTCTCGCTACCCGCCTATCCGCTCGAGAACGTGGTCGACCCGACCGGCGCCGGCGACAGCTTCGCCGGCGGCTTCGTCGGCTTTCTCGCCGCGCATGCGCCCGACGAGCTGACCGAGGAGCTACTACGGGCGGCCGTCGTCTACGGCTCGACGCTCGCCTCCTTCAACGTCGAGGAGTTCGGCACCGAGCGCGTCTCCCGCCTGACCTTCCCCGAGATCGAGAAGCGCTTCGCTGAGTTTCGGCGGATGACGCACTTCGAGCACGCGGGTTTACCGCGGCTCGTCGGCTGATCGCGCTTGGCGCATCGCCTCGCCCCGAGCACAACGTACGCCCGCGCCGATCTCTGCGGCATCGACCGCGCGCGAATCGGTAGAAATCGCTTTCCCCGGCAGACTTCGCTTCTGCGACGCTCGGGACCCGCGAGTTTGATTTTTCGCATGTTCAGGAAAGAACCGTGCTTGCCGACTACCAAAGCAACATGACGCTGAAAGAGCTCAACTACCGCGCCGGCGACGGCATCGAGGTATCGCTCCTCTGGAGCCCGGAGTCGGGCCAGCTCGCTGTCGTCGTTGTCGACGAGGCGATCGGCGAGGAGTTCGCCATGGAAGTCGAGCCGAGCGAGGCGATGGAGGTTTTCCATCACCCCTTCGCCTACGCGGGCAAGCGCCACCTCGAGTTCAAGCGCCCGCTGATTCCTCAGGCCGCCTGACAGATCACGCTGGCGAGGTTTCGCGCCGGGCGAATACGGCTAGTCCGCGCCGAACTGGTTAACCCAGATAGTCACGTGCGAGTACTCGCCGACGCGGGCCGCCGTCATCACGGCTATCCCCTCGCTATGCCAACCCGGTTGGAAGAGGTTGTCGCGATGCTCCGACGAGTTGAGCCAGCCGTCGAGTGCCACGCGTGGCGCTCCCAGGCGCCCCTCGCCGAGGTACAGATTCTCGCCCCAAGAGCCGTAGTAGTTGGCCGCTCGAACGTCGGCGGCTGGGTCGTCGCCGCAAGCGTTGTGCGCGAACTCGTTGCAGCGCACGATCTTGCCAGCCTTTTTCAGGGAGGTGCCGTTCAGTAACGGGACCGTGTCCAGAGTCGGGAGACCGCGGCGCTTCCTCGCGTAGTTGATGAGGCAAACCATGACGTCCGCCTGCTGGTTCAGTGGAAGATCGGTTCGCTCGCCGCCAGGGCAGGTCGACTCGCTTGCGAGATAGCTCTTCCAGGGATCGTTCGCCGGATAGAGCGAGCCCTTGCGGATCGTCAGCGCTGGCAGCCCCGGAAGGATCGAGAACTTGATGTCGGCGACGCGAGACTGCGACGACATCGCTTTCTCGCTGAGGCGCACCAACTTCACCCCGACGAGGGTGATCAGGAAGATAGAGAGCACGACTAGTAGGACGATGCTGTTGAGACGCGATCGCCGCGAAGGCGCGCTGGGCTGGCGCCAGTTTGGCTCGGGAATGCCCACGATCGGCCTTGCTATCGACCGGCGACCCCAGTGAGTTGACCCTCGGGAGGAGGCTTGCAACACGGCCTGGGGCCTATTTCGGCAGGGATGTACGGCCGAGGCCGTCAAGCCGTGGCTGCCAGAGTGCTTCGTTTTGAGGCGAGTTCAAAAGGCCGCAGGGTTGTGAAGGCGCACTGGTAGTGCGGTTAGCGGCCCCGCAGGTGTTGGCGTCGCGGATCGGCCGCCTCGGGCGTGCAGGCCTGGTGAAATAGGCTCTTTAGCGATTCGAAAGGGATCGCAAGACGTCGACGGGAATGGCTGGCTGGCGGTGGCTGATTCAAGCCCAACTCCCCTGATGCCGATCAAATGTAAGTGCGACGCCGCAACTTCCGCTTTCGCTTGCTGGTTCTGCTCGCCTGCGCGGGCGCCGCGGTCATGGTCGCTGCCGCCGCCGGGGCAAAACAGAGCACGACCAGCTGGGCGCTGCCGCAAATCCGAACGGTTGTCGCGCACGGCCTCATGGCCAGTAGCGTCGGCTCGTTCAAACCGAATGCCCACCTGACCCGGACGGAGCTGAACGAACTGGTACCCGCACTGCCGACCGATGCCGTCGTCTGGTCCGATTCTGGCGACGACCCGACAACCGATTCGACCACCACGACCGGCTCTACGACAACTACTACGACGACGAGTGGATCTCCGCCCGGCTCACCGCGATCCGGCGCCTCGGTGACCGTCAGCGCATTCGACACGGCGCTTGTCAGTCAGCTCGGGCTGAGCAAAGCCGCTACTCGCTTCCGCCTAGCCGCCCGCCAAGCCGGTCTCTCACCTCCCAAGCGCTTCGGCACCGAGACGGTCGCCCGCCTGCTCGGGCTGCGGATAAACCACCCAGCCAGTCAAGACACGCTCGAGCTGTTGCCTTCCAGCCCGATCACACGCGCCGAGACAGCGTATTCGATCGCACAGGTGCTCACGTTCACAGGAGAAGAGACGCAGTGGGTCGAGGACACCTCGCACGAGCTCTCCCTGCCGACGCTCAGCGGTTGGCAGAAGCGCATTCTCAACTACGCCGTTAGCTTCATCGGCTACCCCTACATCTGGGGCGGAACGAGCCCGGTGACACAGACCTTATTTGGCCGCACAGTCCCCGGCGGCTTCGATTGCTCGGGCTTCGTCTGGCGCGTCTACAAGCTGCACACCTATTCCGGCGGCAAGCAGCTGAGCTCGACGATCCGCGGCCGCACGACCTACGTGATGTCGGGCGAGGTCGGGCGCTCCAAGCGCATCTCCTTCGGCGCGCTCGAGCCCGGCGACGTGCTCTTCTTCGGCAGTAAGGGCACGCGCTCCAAGCCCGGGCAGATCTACCACACGGCGATCTACCTCGGCGGCGGCTGGCTGATCCAGTCGTCCGGAAACGGCGTCGATTTGGCCCCCCTAGAAGGTTGGTACCAGAGCCACTTCGCCTGGGCCCGGCGCCCGCTAGCAGAAGCCGGGCTCGAGAACGTTTACGCGGTCACCGGTTAGTGGTCTCTGCTCGACGGCCGATCTGGATCCGCGTACGAAAACCGACAACAAGCTGCACGACGCAGCAAATCGCGTCGTGACTTCGATGATGGTCGGTGATGATCACGAGCCGATCTACTCGGATCAGGAGCGCGCCGATGCGATGGCGACGGCACGGGAAATGCTCAACAGTTATCTGGCCTCCCCGGCGAACGGCCGGTAGCGGCCGATGTTCTCGCCGAAGCGCTCGACCCGTTCCCCCAGTGGCCGAAGGATCCAGAACGCGATCAGGGCGAGTTCGGGATCCGCCTAAACGCGCTCGAAATGGCTAGATATCAGTACGGTGGGGACTGGGATTCGCCGGCGGATTTGCGACCGAGATAGCCGACGCGCGGATTCGAACTGTTGACTCCTTCTAGACGAGTGCCAGTTCTACCGTTACGGCTCGTTTCGTCTCGTATCGCGGAATGACCCAGGTCGCCTCTCTGCGTACGCATCTCTATGGACTATGATTTTCGCGATGCGACTGCGGCCAGCCCTCTTGCTCATCCTGAGTTGTCTCCTTATCGCCGGGTGCGGTGGTTCCGGTAGCTCCAAGCCCACAACGACGACACCGACCGAGAACGTCGGCGACTTCTTCAAACGATATATCGGTTACGAGCTAAACGGTCAGTACGCCCAGGCGTGGAAGATCCTCCACCCTGGACAGCAGAAGCTCGTTCACCGTAACGCGTACGTCAAATGCCAACGCAAGAAAACGAATTCAGTTGCTGGAATCAAACTGAAGTCGGTGAAGGTTCTCGAAGTTTCTGGCGCTCCCACCAGCAATATCGGAGTACCTCAGAAGACCTACGAGGCCGTCACGATGAAGATCACTCTCGAGAAGAACGGGGTAAAGCAGCCCTCCTCTACCGTTACCTACCACGCGATCGCGATCGATGGCCACTGGGTCTGGCTGCTCAGGTCGACTGCCGTCGCGGTGTACCTGTCGGGCGCCTGCCCAGCCTAGACGACTAGCCGGGCAGCAACCGGTGTTAGGAACCGACGTTAGGTTCCCCGCCGCCGCTTTTTGCATGGCTGGGGTTGCATGCGAGCTCGTATCGAGCGTGATCGTGATCAAAGAGCGGCCGAGACGCTCCGAAACGACTTTCGGGCGAACGTCGGCAACAAGCGCGAGCGGGTAGAAGACGAGGTCTTTGCCCTCGTGGGCATCTCCGGGCAGTGCGTATGGGTCTCTGCCGACCTTCGTCCTGGCCACAGCTCACACACGCGCCGCACCGGCTCGGTTCAGAGCCGTGCAGCCGGTCCGGCCGCACGGCGTCAGGCGCCTCCCGCCTGCCCGACCAACCTCCCGGTCGTCGAGGTTACCGGTACGATCGGAGCCCGAGGCCAACTCCTCGAAATCTCGCCCTTTCGCTTGGGTTTGTGATGACGGCTCTGGATATCTTCGTTCTCATCAGTGGCACCTTCAGCGTGCTTTCGGTTCTCCCGCTCATGTATCTCGCTGTGCGGAGCGTTCGCGACGCCAAGGATCTCCGCAGAATCCAGTACGAACTTGCTGGCCTTGTTACCGAGTCCAAGGAGATCAGCGAAGAGGTGCACGAGCTCCAACGCGAGATCCAGAGCGACCAACGAGACGCGAAGACCGACGGCGAGCACACCCTGCGCACGGTTGAACGCGTCAGTGAAACCGTTGAGCAGGTCAGTTCTGCGGTCGAGCAGGTCAACGAAGCAGTCACGGCCGAGGCGGCTGCGCCCCGCCGCGGCGACAGCCACTAAGAACTCGAATCAAAAAGAAGCACTCTGCCGCCTGGCCACGCTCGGCCGCGCGATGCGTCGTCCCGCTACGGGCACTCCCTGCGTCCTGGCATCCCATCCACCGATCACACCCAGTCGACAGGTCGTCATTCTGATTCGAGCGCTACGACCGTGCAGGGTATTGGCGTTCGCGGTTTGGAACGCGGCAATGACTTGACTATGTAAAACACCGTGGCAACAAACAGGAGTCAGCGAAGAGTCGCCCATTCGCGTCCTCGGTAACTGCCTCAGGACGTCTGAGGGTCAGACAAGCAGCCGCCGTATCGCCTTCCTTATTCCGTCGTGGTAGAACGCGCCCCAGAAAGGTGTCTTTTCGAAGTAGAAGAGCTTCTCGGACGCGAGGTCGTAGACGACCTGGATCTCTGCTGCGCTCCAGTGCTTTGGCGTCGGGTCGTTTCGAACAGCCTCGATCGTCTCATCCGCGGCCCGATCGACAAGCGCAACGGCATAGGAGAAAACGGCTTCGAACAGACCTCGCGGCGGACGGAGGCCTCGGGCATGGAGCGCGTGATTGAAGCAGCGCCCCGAATACGCTCTCAGCTCGCTATTCGTCAGCGATGGGAAATGGGCAAAGAAGAAGAACGTGTCGACGTTGCTGCCGAACTTGGCTAGCTCGACTCTCGATCGGTGGGCGACAAGCAAGAACGGTTCACCGTCAGCGACATTCTCCTGACAGCCAAAGCCCTCCTTCTTAAGACGCTCTTGAACTTTGCCCAGGAACGCTTCCACGCTTGGATGCTACAACACGGCCGCTGAAGCCGACGCGCGAATTCGAACCGCGGACCCCTTCGTTGCGAGTCAGAACAGGGCGCCCGGACGGGTCCAGCCCTGTCCACGTCAGGGCAAGAATTGCCTGCCACATTGCGGTGGACTGCTCGAGACGCCTGAGCGCGCGAATGGACGCGGAGAAGACGCTGAAGACGCTGACTCTGGCAGCCAGGTCTAGCCTCCGCAACGTGCGATTCCTTCCGCGACAACCTTTTTGAGTTGTATTTCTTGATTACACCTTATTTGGTTGTTTTCTGTGGGCATGCTCAGAGGTTTCGCATTCAGCGCTGACTTGGCCTGGGGTGTGATGGTCGCGTGCGTGGCGCGGGTCGTGGTAGCAGGGGCGTAAACGGATCGTCTCTACTAGCCCGGCGAGTGTCGCCGATCGACAACTAAAAGGGCCGGGCGTGTAGACACAAGCGGGCTTTCGTCTCAAACCAAACGCGCCAAACGCCGTTACTCGCTGATCGAGATACTCTCGATCAGGACGGGCTCGACCGGCGCGTCGCGACGATCGGTCTCGCTGCCCTCGATCTTGTCGACCGTGTCCATGCCGGAGGTGACCTCGCCAAACACGGTGTGCTTGCCGTCGAGCCACCCCGCGGCGGGAATCGTGACGATGAAGAACTGCGAGCCGTTGGTGTTCGGGCCGGCGTTGGCCATCGCCAATGCTCCGCGGACGACCTTGTGCTGGTTGAACTCGTCCTCGAACTTGTAGCCCGGGCCACCTGTGCCGGTGCCCTCTGGACAGCCACCCTGAATCATGAAGTCCTTGATGATCCGGTGGAAGGTGAGGCCGTCGTAAAAGCCGTCTTTAGCGAGCTTGTGAAAGTTCGCGACGGTCTTGGGCGCGTCGGCATCGAAAAACTCGATCTCGATGGCGCCCTCTGATGTGTTCATGGTTGCTTTGGACATGGCGGTGACGATAGCTGCGCGAGAGCCTATCCGGTTAATGAGGCGCGGCTCAGCGCTTACTCCTTCTCCGTCGCAAGTCTTCACGCCGGTGAAGCCGGCGGACTTGCGACGGTTCAAAGCCGACGCGCGGAATCGAACCGCGGACCCCTTCATTACGAGTGAAGTGCTCTACCAGCTGAGCTACGTCGGCAGCGAGCAAAGAGAATAGCGCCCGAGCAGTGCTTTCGGCTCGATCGCCGTACTCAACCCGATCCGCCGCGAACCCCGCATCGCAGCGCCTAGCCCGAGCGCTCCTAGGATCAGCGGCTGAGCCAAGCGCCGAAGGCTCGGCTCAGCGCCGATACCTTCTCCGCCGAAAATCGTCAGGCCCCTACGAGGGCAACGTTCTGGTGGCAGTTCTGGCCGTCAGATCGCGCACCGCCTGCGTCAGGACGGCAGCGGTGAAGGGCTTCTGTAGGAAGCTCTCCTGTTGAGTGAGCACGCCCTTGGCTCTGACTACGTCGGGCGTGTAGCCGGAGATGTAGAGGACACGTAGATCGGGCCGCAGAGCGAGGAGCCGCTGCGCCAGCTCGTGACCGTTCATCTCGGGCATCACGACATCGGTCACGAGCACATCGATCGAGGGCTCCCATTTGGCCAGCGAGATCGCCTCGCTGGGCAAAGCACTGACGAGCACCCTGTAGCCGGCCTCGAGCAGCATCTTGGCGACCAGCTTGCGCACGGCGTCGTCGTCCTCGGCCACAAGGATCGTGCCGGCTCCGGTTTGCAACTTTTCGACTCGCAACGTCTTTTTAGTCACGGCCGCCTTACTGCGGGGCAGGTAAACACGGAAGGTCGTTCCCGCACCTGGCTCGGAGTCGACGGCGACCGCCCCACCCGATTGCTCGACGATCCCGACCACCGTGGACAGGCCGAGCCCGGTTCCCTGGCCCGGCGCCTTGGTGGTGAAGAAGGGCTCGAACACGTGCTCGCGTATCTCGGGCGGCATTCCCTCGCCATTGTCGGCGACGGAGAGGAGCACGTAGGAGCCGCGAGGGAGCGCGCCCTGCGCGATGGGAATCGCCTTCTTCAGCCCGATGTTCTGGGTAGCGATGGTGACGGTCCCGCCCTGCGGCATGGCATCGCGGGCATTGACGACCAGATTCATCAGCACCTGGCCAAGCTGGCCAGGGTCCACCTCGACGGTGCGGAGCTCGGACTCCAGCCGCGTCAACAGCTCGATCTCCTCGCCGAGAATGCGCCGAAGCATTCCGACGTACTCCTCGATAATCGAGTTGATATCGACCACCTCGGGCTGAAGCACCTGCTGGCGGCTGAATGCAAGCAGATGCTGGGTCAGCTCGGCCGCTCGCCGGCCGGCATGACCTATCTCGGCAAGATAGTGGCGGATTCCCTCGTCGCGGTTGCCAAGTGTTTTGATCGCCATATCAGCGAAGCCGTTGATGGCCGTGAGGAGATTGTTGAAGTCGTGCGCGACGCCGCCGGCGAGCTGACCCACCGCCTCCATCTTCTGCGCGATCAAAAGCTGGCGCTCGAGCAGCGAGCGCTCGGTCACGTCACGCAGAATCGCAACGATGTAGGCGGGCTGACCATCCTCGTCTCTCGCGATCGAGCCGACACCTTCGAACATGCGCCAATCGCCGTTTCGGTGTCTGAGACGGAAGGAGCGGTTCCACGGTGGCTTGCCGTCGAGGATCTCCCTTGTATTAACGCGGATCTCGTCGATCATCTCGGGATCGATCAGCTCGGCGATGTTATGGCCGATCAGCTCCTCCGGCTCGTAGCCCAGACCGTCTCGCACCGATTGGGAGATCAAACGGATGGTGAAGTCGAGGCTCACGACTGCGATCAGGTCGGTGGCATACTCGGTCACGAGACGCTGTTGCTCGATGCTCTCGCGCAGCGCCCGCTCAGCCTGCTTGAGCGAGGTGATATCGACTATCTGAGCGATGTACTGGACGAGCCGCTGCTCGGCGTCGCGTACGGCCGACACCGAAATATGACCCCATACGATCTCCCCGTTCTTGCGGATATAGCGCTTCTCGATCACGGCCGTGGGCTCGTTCTTCTCGGATATTCGCTCGGAAACGTCACGCGTCAACTCGAGATCGTCGGGGTGAGTGATCTCGTAGATCGACTTCTCGGCGAACTCCTCCTGTGAGTATCCGAGCAGCGCGCGGGCGGCGGCGTTGCCAGTGCGGATATGGGCATCTTTGTCGGTCACGAGCATCGCTATCGGCGCCTCCTCGAAGGTGACGCGGAAACGCTCTTCGCTCTCGCCCAGGCTGCGAGCGACTCGACGGCGCTCGCTGACGTCGTGAATGACGATGAGAACCGTCACCACGTCTCCCAGCTCGTCACGCTCGGGCACAAGCCGCGTCTCGTGATAGTGGAGACCGCCAGGAGTCTCCAAAGTGTCCTCGACGTCCAGGGTTTTCCCGCTCTCGAGGACTTTCTTGACTCTCCCCAGCCAAATCTTCCGCAGCCGCGGCGGTACGGGGAGCTCTTGGATGGTCTTACCGATGAGCTCTGTCGAGGGCACTCCGAGAACGCCCTCACAGGCCGGGTTGGCAACTATGTGGCGGCCGTCCCTGTCAACGCGCACGACCGCGTCGGGCAAATTCCGAAGCAGCGTCTCGAGCGTTTGTTCGCGCTCGCGGATCTCGGCCTCAGCCGAGAGGTGCTCGACTTCAGGCGCGCGCCCGGTTTTTCGGGTCGCCGCGGTCTTGGGCGGCTGGTCGTGACGGCTTGACGGCATGGCGTCGGCCTTAAGAACGCGTTTCAAATGAAGCGCTCTGTCACCTGACCGCGCTCGGCGTCGCGCTGCGTTGTCCTCAGTCGCACCTGTATCTCTGTCGATACGGGCACTCCCTGCGTCCTNNTCCTAGCATCGCATCCACCTATCGCACCCAGTCGACAGGTCGTCAATTGATACGAGTTCTACGAGTGGATCGTAGTCGCGGCTCGAGCGAGATAAAAGTCCAATCCCCGCGAGCGAACGGAGCCGGGTGGGGCGCAGATTTGCGCCTACGCCGTCGGCGATGGCTGCTCCAGAGCATCAAGCCGTGGATGCCGGGGGCTTGTCTCGGAATTCGGGTCCGTCGGCACGAGCGACTATTCCGCCAGGCCAGTGTGAGCGGGCCATCCTTACGTCGAGTTGCTAGACGAGCGCCTCGACCCCGGCGAAGAGAGCGTGCAGGCGAACGAAGAGGGCCTCTAGAGCCAGCGTCGAGTTGAGGTTGAGCGCTTGCATGCGCCGGAAGCTCTCGCGCACCAGATCGACCGCATCCTCGGCCGCGGCGAGCCGCTCGAGCGTACCGTCCGCGCGTAGCTCGGTGGCACGATCGGAGTGGATCAGCACGCCATCTGCACCGACCGCGACGGCGATGAGATCGCGGTACCAGGCGGCCAGCTCCTCGAGCATCGCCAGCAGCTCCTCGCGCTTGGCGCCGCGCTCGACCCGGCGCAGGTGCTGATCGAGCTCGCGCTTGGTCAGCTCACCGTCCTCCAGCCCGCGCTCGGCCTTCGCCCGCGCCTCGGCTCCTCGCTCGTCGATCGCCTCCTGCAGCGAGCGCACGGCCTCGGCCGGCTCGAAGTCGGGATCGGCGTAGACGGCGCGGGCCGCCGCGAGCAGGCGAGCGCGCCTGGACGAGGCGGCGGGCTCGAGCAGGCGCTCGAGACGATCGAGGCGGCCGGCCGAGATGCGCGCCAGCGCTCGTCTTTGCTCCTCGTCGGGGACTCCGCCCAGGCGTACGATCTGCTCGAGAACGGCCTGCTCGGAAAGACGATGGAAGGAGACGGACTGGCAGCGCGAGCGGATGGTTGCCGTGATTCGTCTCGGATCGCTGGCGACGAGCACGAACACGGCGTAGGCAGGCGGCTCTTCGAGGTCCTTGAGCAAGGCATCGGCGGCCTCGCGATTCATCGTCTCGGCCGAGATGACGAGATAGACGCGCCACTCGGCCTCGAACGGGCGCATGTGCAGATCGCGCCTGAGCGCCCTCACCTCGCCGATCCGAATCTGGTCGCCTACCGGCTCGAGCAGGTAGAGATCGGGATGAGAGTGCTGCTCGACGCGGTGCAGATCGCCTAGCAGCTCGGCGGCGAAAAGGAGCGCCGTCCTGCGCTTTCCGACGCCGCTCGGGCCGTGAAAGAGATAGGCGTGAGCAGGTCCTTCGGTCAGTGCCGAACGAAGCAACGCCTTCGCTTCCTCCTGCTCTGCCACCGTGGCGAAGGGGTCGGAGGGGCTCAAATCGCGCCTTCAACAAGCGCCTTACGAACGTCGCGCGCGATCTGCTCGCGCGACTGCGTGCCGTCGAGAGCGACGATGCGCTCCGGGAACATCTCGGCCAGACGCCGGTAGCCGTCCCCGACCAGGCGGCGGAAGGCCTCGCTCTCACTCTCCATGCGATCGCGCTCCTCTCCGACCCGCGCCTCCGAGAGCTTCTCGTCGACGAGCAGAAGAAAGGTGCGGTCAGGCATCAGCCCCTTCGTGGCGAGAACGTTCACCTGTAAGACGTTCTCTATCCCGAGCCCGCGCGCCACGCCCTGGTAGACGAGCGAGGAATCGACGAAGCGGTCGGAGATCACCGTCGCCCCTCGCTTGAGCGCCGGCTCGATCACCTGATCGACCAGCTCGGCTCGCGCCGCGGCGAATATCGCCACCTCGGCCCAGGGCGAGACCTTCTGGCCGTGCAGCACGATCGCGCGCAGCGTCTCGCCCAGCTCGGTTCCGCCCGGCTCGCGCGTGCCGACCACCTCGACGTCGCGCATCTCGAGAAAGGCTTCGAGCAGCTCGACCTGAGTCGTCTTGCCGCAGCCGTCGAGACCTTCGAAGGAGATGAACATCAGGTCACTAGGATACGGGGCATGCGTGCGCTAGTTACCGGTGGGGCTGGATTCATCGGCTCGAACCTGGTCGACGCGCTGATCGAGCGTGGCGATTCGGTTGAGATCGTCGACAACCTCTCGAGCGGAAAGCGCGAGAACGTAAACGCTCGGGCTCGACTGCACGTGCTCGATGTGCGCGAGCCACTCGACGACCTCTTCGCCGAGCTGCGCCCCGATGTCTGTTTCCACCTGGCGGCCCAGGCCGACGTGCGCGTCTCGGTCGAGCGGCCCGACTACGACGCCGAGGTGAACGTGATCGGCACCGTGCGCGTGCTCGAGGCGGCGCGTATCGCGGGCTCCCGGGTCGTCTTCGCCTCCACCGGCGGCGCGATCTACGGGGAATGCAGCGAGCCCGCCGCGGAAGCGGACGAGTGCCGGCCACTCGCTCCCTACGGCGCCGCCAAGCTGGCCGGCGAGGGGTACCTGCTCACCTACCAGCGCCTGCGCGGGATGAAAAACGTCGTCTTGCGCTTCGGCAATGTCTTCGGGCCGAGACAGGACCCGCACGGCGAGGCGGGAGTGGTCGCCATCTTTCTCGGGCGGCTCAGAGACGGAGAGACCTGCCGCATCTTTGGCGACGGCAGGCAGGAGCGCGACTATGTCTACGTCGGCGACGTCGTCCGCGCGACGCTGGCGGCGATCGAGGTCGCGGGCGGCGTCTTCAACGTCGGCACCAGCCGGGCAACATCGGTACTCGAGTTGTACGAGCTCTGCCGTCGCGTCGCCGGTTCCGAGACCGCCGCCGAGCTCGCGCCCGCGCGCCCGGGCGAGCTGCAACGAAGCGTGCTCAATATCGGCAAGGCCGAGGAAGAGCTTGGCTGGCGACCGCAGACGGGTCTGGAAGAGGGCTTGCGCCAGACCTGGAACTGGATCCGCGCCTAGGCGTAAAGCGTTAAGAGCGCGTATAGATCTCGGGCGCCGGCGTAGAGAAGGCGTCAACGATTGCTGCGCGGCCGTCCGGCTGAGGTAAGAAGAAAGGTGTGGCCGATCTAGCTTTCGTCCTCGCCGGAGTGGTCGCCTTCGCCCTGATGGCGCTCTTCGTCTGGGCCGTCGAGATCCTCGTTCAGAACTCCGACGACAAGGGGAGCGGCAGATGAGCTGGAGCGACATCGGCTCGCTGGTGATCGCCAGCCTCGTCTTCGCCTATCTGCTCGTTGCCCTGCTCAAGCCGGAGCGGTTCGGATGAGCTCGAGCAACTGGCTTCAGCTCGGCGTGCTGATCGGGCTGATCGGCGTGACCGCTCCCTTGCTCGGCGCCTATCTGGCTCGCGTCTACGGCGGCGGGCCGGCGCCCGGCGACCGCGTCTTCGGCCCGATCGAGCGACTCTGCTACCGGGCGGCGGGAATCGACGAGCGCGGTGAGCAGACCTGGCGCGTCTACGCCGGCTCGCTCCTGATCTTCAG
>PMXT01000004.1 GCA_003170995.1 Actinomycetota bacterium
GGGCTCCTCGGCCGCACGGAGCCGCCGGCCGAGAAAGCGAGATCGGGGCGCCCGGATTCGAACCGGGGACTTCCTGCTCCCAAAGCAGGCGCGCTACCAGGCTGCGCCACGCCCCGCCGAGCGAAGTCTACGCTTCCGGCGCTCGAGCCCCTGCGTAGAGCCGATCCCGTAAGAGATATGCCCATAGACGGCCGGCGGGCCGCTACTCGCGCGTCAGCGCTCGTAGCTCGGCCAGCTTCTCGCCGCGCAGGAGATCGATCCCGTCGTGCCTGATCCTCTCCATCAACGCCTCGATCAACGGCGCCAGCTCGAGCGGATTGAAGGGTTTGGTGATGTACTCGATACCACCGATATCCAGCCCGCGAGCGCGGTCGCGCACCTCGGCACGTGCGGTCAGGAAGATGATCGGCATCTCCTTGGTGTGCTTGCCCCGGACAAGCACTTCCGCCACATCCCAGCCGTCGAGACGAGGCATCATCACGTCGAGCAAGATCACGTCAGGCCGCTCGTGGCGCGCCTTCTCGATCCCGCTCTCACCGTCGGTAGCCTCTATCACCTCCATGCCTTCGGCTTCGAGATTGACGCGGCAAAGCAGCCTGATTGGCGCTTCATCGTCGATGATCAAAACCCGGGTCATTGAGGTACCGGTTC
The DNA here is from genome assembly GCA_003170995.1 of Actinomycetota bacterium. Lineage (GTDB taxonomy): Bacteria > Actinomycetota > Thermoleophilia > Gaiellales > Gaiellaceae > Fen-549. The sequence goes on from PMXT01000004.1 coordinate 652, forward strand.
CCTATACCCAGGCTCGTAGCAGCTCACTCCCTTGCCTCCGGTTCGCTTCGAGAGGAAAGCTCGAGCGCAAAGGTGGAGCCCTTCCCCTCGACCGAGTCCACCCAGATGCGACCGCCCATCGCCGTCATCAACCCCCGCGTGATGAACAGCCCCAGGCCGGTTCCGCCGCTCAACAGCGAGGATGAGCCTCGGTAGAACTTGCGGAAAATACGCTCGCGTTCCTCCTCGTGGATACCAACGCCCTCGTCGGTCACGCGCAGTTCGATCATGCCGGAGCGCTTCTGTCCCATCACGCTCACCGTGCCGCCGTCGGGAGAGAACTTGATCGCATTGTCGACCAGGTTGACCAGTACCCGGCGTAACTTCTCACGGTCGGCCTCGGCGCCGAGTGGCTCGTCCGAGAGATCGATCACGAAGCTGTGCCCATTCCCTCGGGCATTGGCGATATCGGCGCGAGCGCTTTCCACGACCTCGCGCACGATGTTGCCAACGTCGGTCGTCGTCAACTCGACTTGGAGATCACCCGAGTCGAGCTCGGCAACGTCGAGCAGGGCGTCGACGATCCCCGTCAGACGCTCCGATTCCGAAGCGATGTAGGCGAGAAAAGTTCGCCGTTGGACATCGTCGAAGAGCTCACCTCGGCGCAGAAGCGTCTCGGCGAAGCCATAGATGGAAGTGAGTGGCGCGCGTAGCTCGTGCGAGATCGACGAGACGAAGTCAGATTTAGCCTGCTCGACGAAGCGGTCAGCCGAGACGTCGCGGAGCGTGTAGATCTTGCCGGCGATCTGGCCGCTGGGATCTCGCATGACCGCCTCGGCCACCTGCAGCCACAGCTCCCTCGCACCGCGTCTGATAGAGATCGAGCGCTCTTCTGATCCTTCCGGAGCCTCTATCTCATTGCGAAGCACCTCGGTCGCGAGCCTTCCCAGCGTCTCGCTGTTGCTGATGCCGGTGATCCGCTCGGCGGCGGCGTTCCAGAGCACGATCCGACCGGCACGATCAACCGCGACGATGCCATCGGCGACGCTGGAGAGAATCGCAATGCTCTGCTCTCGCTCGAGCGACACGCGCAGATAGAGTGCCGCGCTGGCCAGAGCAGTGGCAGTGTTGGCCGCCAGCGTGACAAGAGCTTCGATCTCTTTCGGACGCCAGATGCGAGCTCGGCGCGAGTAGACAACGAGCACGCCGCTCAGAGCATCGTCGGGGCCGATCAGCGGAACTCCGACCAACGCCTTGAAATCGTGGCCGACGACCGGATCAAGCGAGCTCAGAGGCCCTTCGTCGCGGGTCAGATCTCCGATAACGAGAGGTCTACGCGAATGAACCAGATCGCCCGCCAGCGAGACCGCCACCGGGAAGCGCCGACCGTGCATCTCCTCCAGTCCCTCGCCCTCGTCTTCGCGGACAACGAGCTCATTCGCTTCGAGCTCGAGCATCAGAGCTGCGTCGGCTTCCAACAGCGAGATCGCCTGGCGAACTGCCGTTGCCATCACCTCCTGTGAGCTCGAGGGGCCGACCAGCTCGGCTCGGCCGCCGGCCAGCCTCTGTGCCAGCACCGAGTCGAGCTCGAGCTCGTTGGCCATGGCCTCGGTCGCTACCAGAAGCGCCTTCTGCTCTTCGAGCCGGTGCTTGTTCTCTTCGATCAAGCCCGCGGTGTGAAGCGCAATTCCTAGCTCTCGCGCGATCGCTTCGATGAACGCGATGTCGTCGTCAGACCAGTGCCGCACTACCGAGGTATGCGCGGCCAGGGCACCGATCACCGAGTCGAAGAGGATGATCGGCGCCGACAGGACGGCCCGGCTCCCGAGCTCGAGCAAGGCCTTGCGCCCCCGGAGCGAATCATCCTCGAGTCTCGGGTCTTTCTCCACGTCGGCGACCGCAGCCGTCCGCCGTTCGCGCAAGGCAAGGTTCGAGACTGCGAGATACGGCGTGGCACTCGGCTGGATCGGCTCCATCCCTTCTCGACACCACTCGGCCCGAAGTGGTGCCGCACTGTCCGGGTCGCCGAGACGTATGAAGCAGCGTGTGACATCAAGGGCCGTCGCCGTCTCCGCGAGCGCGGCGTCGATCAGTCGGTCGATGTCGAGCTCGGCGCGAACCCGGCGCGAGATCTCCGCCACCAAACGCTCCCTCTCGAGCCCACGCTCGAGCGCGCTTACCGAATCCAGCCGTTGGAGGGCAAGAGTTCCTTCGGCGGCGAGCATCCTCATCAGCGACAGTTGCTCAGAGCGAAAGGAGCGAAACTCGCTCGTTGCGCCGGCAGTCACGACGCCGACGACCCCCCGCTCACCCTCGAGAGGAAGGAAGACCATGCTCTTCAGTCCCGCCCTCTCTGTCAACTCGGCACTGACTTCAATCGAGCCGGGTGCGTCCTCGACTGTGAAGATGGTGCGAGTCTGAAAGGCGCGCCTGACGCCCGAGACCTCGTTCTCGAGATCCAGGCGCAGCAACGGATACCAACTCACATCGACGCCGTCAGCTCGAGCTAAAAACCCTCTCCCTTTGCTTCCACCCGCATCGATGAGCACCAACCCGGAGAAGTCGAAGCCGACCAGCTCGTTGAGCGTGTCTAGAACGGTGCGGGCGATGCCTTCTCCATCGCCCGCTCGCGCGAGCGCGGCCGAAAGCTCGGCTACCGCCGCGAGCTGGTGATCCCTGCCCGCCAGCTCGCGCGAGCGTCGTCGGCGCCGCAAGAAGAACACGTCGAGCAAGAGATGCACCGCGAGGACGATCGCGAACACGACCGCGAGGTCTTCGAGCACGCTGCCCAATACCGCGGCGATGGGTAGCGCCGTCAGCTCGTGCGTCAAAGCGGTTTCGCAGACAGCCACCGGGAGACTGATGATACGCCCTGCCTCGCCGCTGAAAACCGGCGGGGGCGAATACGGGCTCACCTCGCCGAAGCCTTGGCGACGAAAGCTACGATGAGCAAGTGGTGCGACGCGTGCTCCTTGCTTCACCGCGCGGCTATTGCGCCGGCGTCGAGCGCGCCGTCGAGACGGTCGCCCAGGCCCTCGATCTCTACGGCACGGTCTATGTGCGAAAGGAGATCGTTCACAACCGCCATGTTGTCCGCGACCTGCAGGAGCGCGGAGCGATCTTCGTCCAGGAGGAGCAGGAGGCGCCGCCGGGAGCGACGCTCGTGCTTTCGGCGCACGGCGTGGCGCCCGAGGTCTACCGGCGCGGCCAAACGCTAGGACAGAAGACGATCGACGCCACCTGCCCACTCGTGACCAAGGTGCACGTACAGGCGCGCCGCTTCGCCGAAGAGGGTTACCAGATCGTTTTAATCGGGCACGCCGGTCACGAAGAGGTGATCGGGACGATGGGCGAGGCGCCGAAGGCTATCGTGCTGGTCGAATCGGTCGCCGACGCCGAGGCGCTCTCCTTCACCGCCGGCACGAAGCTCGCCTACGTGACGCAGACGACGCTCTCGGTCGAGGAGACGGCCGAGATCATCGCCGTGCTGCGCCGCCGCTACCCCTATATCCGCTCGCCCAAGCGTGAAGACATCTGTTACGCAACCTCCAACCGGCAGCGGGCCGTGAAGGAGATGCTGCCGCAGATCCAGCTCCTGCTGGTGATCGGCTCCAAGAACAGCTCCAACTCGAACCGGCTGGTGGACGTGGCCCGGGCCGGCGGCATCGATGCGCACCTGATCGAGGACGCCGCCGCGATCGAGGAGAGCTGGCTCGAACAGGTCGAGACCGTCGGCATCACCTCGGGCGCCTCGGCGCCCGAGCGGCTGGTCGAGGGAGTGTGCGACTGGTTCCGCGAGCGCGGCGTCGACGAGATCGAGCAGGCGCGCATCGTCGAAGAGCACGTGGAGTTCAGGCTGCCGGTCGAGTTGCGCCGGGAATTGAGAGCTAGAGACGAGAGATGAAGCCCACTCCGGACGAGATCCTCGCCTACATCGACTCCCACTCCACACCCAGCTCCGAGCAGCTCGACGAGTTGGTGAGAGAGACGGAGCGCAGCCTCGGTTCGCCGAACATGCTCTCCGGGCCGGTGGTCGGGCGCCTGCTCGAGTTTCTCATCTTCGCTCTCGAGGCTCGCTCGGTGCTCGAGATCGGCACCTTCTCGGGCTACTCGGCGCTGGCGATGGCCGAGGGCCTCCCGCCGGACGGACACATCGTCACGCTCGAGATCGACGAGCGCCACGCCGAGCTAGCGCGCGGTGCGATTGCCGCCAGCCCCCATGCGAAAAGGATCGAGATCGTACTCGGCCCCGCACTCGAGTCGCTCGAACGCCTCCCCGGCCACTTCGACTTCATCTTCATCGACGCCGACAAGGAGCACTACGTCGAGTACTACGAGGCGGTGCTACCGAAGCTCTCCGAGCACGGCCTGATCGCCACCGACAACACCCTCTGGAGCGGGCGCGTGCTCGACGACGCAGACAAGAGCGCCTCGACCGAGGCCATTCGCGCCTTCAACACGAGAGTGAGAAACGATCCGCGCGCCCGCTGCGTGATCCTGCCCGTGCGAGACGGGGTTACGCTGATTCGCCGCTCCTGATGTGAACCGGCGCTCGGTCGTCGAGCAGAGGCCGGCACCGGCTCGTTTATCGATCGAGTTCACCGCGAGCAGCCAGGTAGCGCGACGCTGATCCCTCTGGATCGCCGCTGCTTCTACACTCTGGAGCGATGTCGGTCAGAGAAAAACTGGCAGTCACTCGCTTGAGCGTGCTTGGAATTGGTAGCGCGGTCAGACATCGCCATGAGGCGGGAATCAAGCAACGCGATCCGCGTGCTGACGCGCTCAAAGGCTTCGCGATTCTTCTCGTTGTAGTTGGGCACGCGATTCAAGAGCCGTATCACTATGGACTCGGTCACAACCTCGTGTTTCGCTTTATCTATTCCTTTCACATGCCGCTCTTCATGTTCGTATCGGGTTATGTGGCGGCTCTCTCGACCAAACCGGCCAACGCTCGCTTCATCTGGAACAAATCCATCAGGCTCATACTCCCTTTTCTTGCCTGGCACGCCACGAGGTATGTCATCTACGACCGTCACCGAGACTATGGGCTCGTCAGCTACTGGCACCACCTGCTACTGGCGCCCGACCACGACCACGGGCTTTGGTTTCTATGGGTGCTCTTTCTCTGCTTCTGCCTGCTGGTACCGGCGCTGCGGATCGAACGGTGGATGGGGAGCGCCGCGCTCGTTCTTGCTCTCGTCTTCTCACAGTTCCTGACAGGGCGTTTCGCCGGACTGGCGATGGTGAAGTGGTTTTTCCCCTTCTTCATCGCCGGTTACGTCCTGAAAAGACACTCGTTCCGGATATCGTGGCTCTGGTCGCTGCCGCTGGCTGCGGCGTTCCTGCCGCTGGGCGCAATCTGGGAGCGGCGCTCGGTACCGGATATCGTCACCCGTTTAGCGAACGAGCTCGCCGCTCTTCATTTCAGCGCGGTGGCGAACAACATTCCCAACTGGTATCAATATCTGACGGCGTTCGCGGGCATTGCGTTTGCGTTTGCCCTTTACCGCCTCGTAAAGAACTCGCATACCACCGTCGCGGTTTTTTGCTGGCTTGGTGTGCGCAGCCTGACGATCTACTGCGCTCAGTTCTTTTTCCTCCATTTCGGGTTCGGAAGCGGACCTTTTCTCGTGCTCACTCGCTCACTCATCGCGATCGTGGCCTCGCTTCTCTTGGGAGCGATTCTCTCCAAGTTCTGGCTGACCAATCTTCTCTTCCTGGGCACCAAACCGCGGTGGCGACGCAAGAGCGACGTCACTCCCACTACTCACGAGAACGCGGTTACCTGAGAGCACCAGGTCGGGCGTGCGTCAGCGCTCGACGCGCTCGAGCTTCGGCTCGCTCAGCGCGGCGTCGAAGTCGAGCTCGAGCGCTAGCGTCTCGGCCTTGATCTGCTCGGCGTAGGGGACGAGATCTCGCTCCTGCTCGGGCAGTGTGAGTTTGATGCGATCGGTCAGCGCCAGTCCGAGCTGCTTACGCAGGCCGTTGACCTCGTGCACGAGGTCGAGCACGCGGCCCTCGCGCAGAAGCTCCTCGTCGAGCTCGGTCGCCACGGCGACGGTGATACCGCCGTCCTCGGCCAGCGACCAGCCCGCGCGAGCGTTGCGCTCGACCAGCACCTCCTCTGGCTCGAGCACGTGCCCGAGCACGCCGAAGCGACCGCCACCCAACTGCTCGAACTCGCCCCGCTCGAGCGCGGCCCGGACGACCGGCAGCTCCTTGCCGAGCTTGGGGCCAAGCGCGCGCAGCTCGGGCTTGACCTTGAGCTCGACCGCCTCGACCTGGGCGAAGACGACCTCCTTGGCGCGCAGCTCTTCGGCGATCTCGTCGCTGTGGCTCTCCGCCCGAGCTGCGCCCTGAACGACGATCTGGCGCACCGGCTGGCGTAGCTTCAGATTGGCCTGCGATCGCGCCGAGCGGGCCAGCTCGACCACGCGGCGCAACTCGGCCACTTCCTCCAGAAGCTCCCGGTCGGAAGCCGGCGCCTCCGGCCAGCCGGCCAGGAAGACGGAGTCCGGCGCCTCGGGGCAGGTCTCCACGACGAGGATCTTCCAGAGATGGTCGGAGAGGAAAGGCAGCACTGGAGAGATGACCCGGATCCCCTGCACGAGCGCGA